>JAJZUK010000250.1 GCA_021847125.1 Pseudomonadota bacterium
TCGCTGAGCTTGCCGAAATTACCAGTTCTGATAATATGATGCTCAAGCAAGTTCGATGGGTCGGAGACAGCCAGGAGCAAATTCGGGCGTTTCCCGATGAGCCCCGGCGCGAGGCAGGGTATCAGCTTGAGCGCGTCCAGGCCGGCAAGGAACCAGCCGACCGGAAGCCCATGCCTTCCGTAGGGCTCAGAGTCAACGAGATTCGCGTGCGCGAGGACAGCGGCGCGTTCCGCGTCATCTACGTGGCCAAGTTTGCGGAGGCGGTGTACGTGCTACACGCCTTCCAGAAAAAGGCGCAGAAAACCCCGAAGCAGGACATCGAGCTCGCCCGGCGGCGCTTCAGGGAATTGGTACAGGAGAGAAAACAGCGATGAGCAGGAAATTGAAAGTTACCCGTGGCTCGGGCAACGTCTTTGCCGACATCGGTTTCGACAAGGACGAAGCCGAGAACCTGAAGTTGCGCGCCGAACTGATGATACGCATCGAGGACTGCTGCCAGAAAAGCGGCGTGCCTCAAGCGGCGATGGCCGAGGTCTTGGGTCTGACGGCGCCGCGCCTCAATGCCCTGCTCAAGGGCAAGATCGGCCTGTTCAGCCTGGATGCGCTGGTCAACATCGCCACCCGCGCCGGGTTGAGCGTGCGACTACTCGTGAAGAAAGCTGCGTGACGGGAAGGATATCCGGCACCATCTTCCCGCGCCTGCGCCCCAGCTGCGGCGCTCCCGGCTCAGCGATAGACCAGCACCGGCAGCTTGCAGTGCGTGAGCACCTTGCTCGTTTCGCTGCCGATCAATAGCCCGGCGATGCCGCTGCGGCCGTGCGAGGCCATGAAAATGAGATCGCACTTGCGCTCCTTCGCGGCCTTGATGATCGCTTGATAGGGCGAATCGTCGCTGACATAGAAACCGGAGCAGGCAACGCCGCCCACGCCGGCGAGCTTCTTGATCTGATCCAGGTACTTTTCCGCGGTCTTCTTGATCTGCTTTTGGAACATGGGAAGCGGCACGAAATTCGCCGGCAGGTAATCGCCCGCAATATTCGGATGATATTGCGGCGCCACATAAAAGGCGGTCATGCGCGCGCCGTGGACCTTGGCGAAACGCACTGCGTTCTTTGCGGCGCGCAGAGACAAAGTCGACCCGTCGGTTGGAACCAGGATGTGTTTGAACATGTCGGAACTCCTTTTTATTGGTGAAGGCGCCGCTATGATACCTGCTGCGGCCGCGGCGGCAATGCGTCTGGCGTAAAAGCGCGGCTAAGCTGCAGCGAGTTGTCGCCAGGCAAGCCCGGGCGCGGGCTGCGGACGGGCTCTCTTCGACTGTCTGTGGTCGCTGACCCCGCTGCGCGCGGGGGGCGAGCCGAATTGCGGCGCGATGCCGGCGGGAACGCCCGCAGCCGGGTCGATCACGCCGCGCAATGCGCCGGCGTCGACGATGTCTATGCTTCTCTGGTGTACCTGGATGATGCCGGCAGTATTCAATGCCGACAGTGCGCGGCTCACCGTTTCCAGCTTGAGGCCGAGGTAACTGCCGATTTCCTGGCGCGTCATGCGCAAATTGAACGAGCTGCGCGAATAACCCAATGCGCCCAGCCGTGCCGAAAGGTTGAGCAGGAACGCCGCCACCCGGCCTTCCGCGCCGAGCGTACCCAGGGTCCAGGCCATGTTCTGCACACGCACCAATTCGCGGCTCAGCACGCGATACAGCATGGCTTCCAGGCTCGGGCATTCGTACACCAAGCGCGCCAGACTGGTGAGCGGCACGATCACCACTTCGCTGGTGTCGAGCGAAACGGCGGTCGAACTGTAGTGCCCGCAGTCGATGCCGTCGGCTCCCATCAGATCGCCGCACATCGGGAATCCCAACACCTGTTCGCTGCCGGAGAAATCGGTGTAGACGGTCTTGAAGCAACCGGAGCGGACGACGTAGAGGGAATGAAATTTGTCGCCCGCGTGCACCAGCGCCTCACCCTCGCGCACGCGGCGCAGGGCGAATGCGGTGCGCGCGAGCCAGGCGTCGTCAGGGTACTCGATATGCAGCAGCCGCGTCAGATCGCGTACGGAAACGTTGGCGCCCTCATGCCCCTGCAGGTCCAGCGCCCCGGCGTCGACGCTGCCAAAATCGAGTGTGTCAAAGTGCGACATTGCGGCGGTCATTTTTCGCTCCATGGGTTTGATCGGCGGGTAGCATCTGTCTAATGGCAAACGGCGGGTGCGGGGCGCGCGGTCCAGCGCTCGACAATTTCCCGGATGCGCGGGAAATCGGAAGACTTATCCAGGAAAAATTCGGCGCCGGCGTCCATGCAGGCGCGCCGGTGCTGATCGGTGGCGTAATTGGTGAGCACGGCGACGTGCAGCGAGGGCGCGGAAGGGTACACCGCTTTGAGCACTTCCAGGCCGCTACCGTCCTCCAGCTGCAGATCCAGAATCACCGCGCCGGGATGGGTCGAACGGATGCCCTCGATCGCGGCGCCTACCGTGCCCGCTTCTCCCACCAATTCGGCGCCCTCGATGCCCCTGATGGTGGCAGCGAGGCGTGCGCGGATTGCCGGCGAATCCTCGACCAGGTATACCTGGAGTGTTGCGTCCTGCTGAGCCCATTCCATAATCGCCGCCAGATCTGCCTGTAGTTGGGCCGAGTATGGAGCATCAGCCGCTGCGCCCACCATAGGCGCGGGCTGAAACGGGGCATCGGACTTTGCGGAAGCCGTGTAGGGCGATGCCTACACGCGGCGGGAATCAGGCGTCGCGCGCGTCGCCGAGCTTATGTGCCATGGCGTAGCGCACCAGGTCGGCGACGCTGTCCATGCCCATTTTTTTGAAAATGCGCGCCTTGTGCGTGCTCACGGTCTTGCCGCTCAGATGCAGGCGTGCGGCGATATCGGAGACCGTCGCGCCCGTCACCAGCAGGCCGAATACCTCGTACTCGCGGTCGGACAGCGTCTGATGGGGCAGGTTGTCGGCCTGCGGCCGCAGCGTGAGCGCGAGTTGCTCCGCCACGCCGGGGCTGATGTAGAGCCCGCCTTCGGCAACCTTGCGGATCGCGGCGACCAGCAATGCCGAGGCGCTTTCCTTGGTCACATAGCCGGATGCGCCGGCGCGAATCGCGCGCACCGCGTACTGCTCCTCCTGGTGCATGGACAGCACCAGCACCGCGAGCTCCGGCCGCGTGGTTTTGACCCACTTGATCAGCTCGATGCCGCTTTTCCCGGGCATCGACATGTCGAGCAACAGCAGTTCGAAGCCGCCCGCGCGCACCCGCGCCATGACTTCACCGCCGCTCACCGCCTCGCCCGCCACTTCGATTCCGGGCGCGCTCTGCAGTATGCGGCGCAGGCCGTCACGCACGATCGCGTGGTCGTCGGCAATCAGGATGCGCGTCATGCGATCGCC
>JAJZUK010000251.1 GCA_021847125.1 Pseudomonadota bacterium
TCTACGGCACCATTCGGCCCAAGCCGCGCTTTCGCTCGGGCGAGCGCCCCTTGTACGCGCTGGGCGAGCGCGGCGTCGAATATATCGAAGTGCGCTGCATGGACAACGATCCGTTCTGCCCCGTGGGCATCGCCGCCGACACCATGCGTTTTCTCGACATCTTCCTGCTGCATTGCCTGCTGCGCGACAGCCCCCCGGACACGCCGGAGGAGATCGCAGCCATGTCGCAAAACCAGCACGACGTCGCCGAGCGCGGGCGCGACCCGGACTTGCGCCTGACCAGAGGCAGCGAGCGGCTCAGCCTGGCCGATTGGGGGCGCGCGCTGCTCGAGGAGTGCGAGCCGATCGCGGCCACGCTGGATCGCGCCCATGCGGGCAGTGCCTACCGCGATGCCTTGGAAGCGGCGGGCGCCGCCATTGCGGATCCGGCAAAAACGCGCTCGGCCCGCATCCTTGCAGAAATCGGACGCAGCAGCGACAAGTCCTACGTAGGCTTCGCCCGGGCTCAATCGGAGCGGCACCGGCGCAGCTTGCAGGCGCTGCCCATATCGGCAGAGGTCGAGGTGCGCTATGCGCGCATGGCCGAAGAATCGCTCGCGGCGCAACGTCGAATCGAAGCCGCAGACCAAGTGCCGTTCGAGACCTACCGCCAGCAATATCTATCCAAGGACCTGCTCAGCGGCGCATTGCTGCGGTCTCAAAGCTGAGGCAGCGGGAGCGCACCCGCGCCGCGCCAGCCGCACAGACTCGAAGCCGGCCTCACTGCACTACGGTGTACTCGTCGTCTCCGCGCTGGCGCTGCAGAAAGCCGCCGACCTGGCCGCCGATCATCCTGACTGCCGAGAGCAGCTGCGCATCGGGCTCCCGAATGTCGCGGCCGTTGAACGCGAACACCCCGATCGTCTTGCCTTCCGACTTTGACGGAAACACAAATGCGCTGCGCACGCCGGATTCGACTTTGAAAATTGCCGTCAGCGCGCGCGCATCCTTGGTGATATCCGGTATCCATAGCGGCTGCCCCGACTGCCACACCTTGCCCGCCATGCCCGCGCCCGGTTCGTAGGTGAATCCCTGCGCCGCGCTCAGGAACCCCTGAACCGTCTTATCCGGCACGCTCCAGTACTCGACCAGGCGCAACACGCCGGCGGCCTCGTCCACGCGCAGGAAGCGGCCGCAATCCCAGTTCATCGTCTGGCAGACAGCGCGAATGACCGCTCTGAGCGCCTCCGTCACGCTGTCGGTGCTGTCGAGGCAGCGCGTCACCGCGTACTCCAACTCCAGCATTTTCTCGGCGCGTTTGCGTTCGCTAATATCGCGGAAAATGCAGACCGCATGCCATTTGGAATCGATGCTCACCCCGGAAATGGAGACCTCGGTGACGATCTCCACGCCGTCCTTGCGCAGCCCCGCCAGCTCCAGCGTCTTGCCTATGACCGGCCCTTGCCCGGTCCTGCGAAAATCGACGAAGCCTCGTTCGAAATCCACACGGGCGCGCTCTGGGATGATCAGTTCGTGCAGCTTCTTTCCACGCGCCTCATCCTCGGTGAAACCGAAAATTCGTTGCCCTGCCTGGTTCCAGAAGGCGATCCTGCCCTGGTGATCCATCATGACCACCGCATCCTGCGCCACCGCGCTGACGACGCGCACCCTCTCCTCCGCCAGGCTGTGCCGGCGCAGTACCTCGCGCATCATATACATGGAAGCCACGATGAGCAGCGAGAACCCAAGCCCCATCCAGTCATCGGCAATCTGATAGATTTCGGCATCGGTGCTGCCGCGCTCCAGGCTGTAGCTGAGCACGCTGCGGAACCACTGCACCAGCAGTGCGCCTGAGAGCAGGATCCAGCCCAATACCCAGCCCGACAGGCGAATGTCGGAAAACGCAAGTCCGATTCCGATCAACAGCAGGAACAATGAGGCCAATTCGAGCGATGCCGGCACGTCTATCATCTTAGGCGGCCTCGCCTCATCAGACAATAATTCTGGATCGGCAAGTAAGATTCCAGCGCTAAAACGCCAAATTCCTTGGCTGTGGCCGAATTACACGCTATCTGGTGCCAGGGCGTCAAGCGCCAACCCCGCTGCTAAACGAGCAGTTGCCGCTCGCGCCGGAGCCGAGTAGCCTAGATGACTGATCTCACGCTTGCACCGATGCGGCCGTAGCGAGGGACCGCCAACTGGAGAAATTGAATCATGAAGGCAATGAAACGAAAAATCCTGTTGCTGCTGGTGCTGCTCAATGCGCCAGCCGCCTTTGCGGCGAACGAGGTTACGGCGCAGTCCGCCTACGATGCCGCGAAAAAAACGGCGGATGCGCGCTACAGCGAAGACCAGAAGCTATGCGCCGACGAAGCCACGTCCGCGCGGCGCATGCAATGCCTGCGCGACGCAAAGGAAGAGCACACGCGTGCGCTTGCGGCGGCTAAAGACAAGCTCAACGCAGCGAACAAACCTGCCGCGAGCTGCACCGGCTGCGGCAAGGTCAGCGCAGTGAAGATGACCGAAAAGGACGGCAAAGGCGGCGCGGTAGGCTTGATCGGGGGCGGCGTCGCCGGCGCGCTGCTGGGCCACCAAGTGGGCAAAGGTACGGGCAAGGATCTGGCCACTATAGCGGGCGCGGCCGGAGGCGCTTATGCCGGTCATAAGATCGAAGGCAAAATGAACAAGATCAAAACCTGGGCGGTCACCGTGCGCTTTGACAATGGCGAGGAGCGAGTTTTCAATTTCGATCATGATCCCGGAATGTCTCCGGGGGATCCGGTGAAAGCCGCTGGCGACAGCATTGTCCGGCGCTGAACCGGTACAGACTCGGCCGCGCACCGCGCGAGAATCCAGCGCAGGCCTACTTCTTCGGAGCCGGAATCGTGGTGGATTGAGAGTCTGTAACGATACGAGGGGATATCCCCTCCGGGGACTTCCTTCGGGGCGCCTCCCCTCGTGCTCCCCTAAGCCTGGCCGTAGCAAAATTACTTTTGCCACGGGTTCTGATTAACTGCGCGCCTAGCGCCAAGCCCAGACCGGCTGTTCCAAATGCGCCACGCGCGTGGCGCGGCCCAGCACCGCGACTTCCATGAACTGGTACAGCACCGCTGCGGTCGGCGCGGTAGACATCCAGCACCGCGCCGGCGATGGTTTTGGATTGGACCGCCTGCACCAAGTCGGCGTCGACGACCAGCGCGCCGCGGCCGAAATTGAGCAGGTAGGCGCTCGCGCGCATCGCCTTGAAGCGCGCCGCATTCATGATGCCGTCGGTCTGCGGCGTGAGCGGCAGCAGGAGCAGCACGAAATCGGACTAGGCCAGCACCGCGTCGGTCGCCTCGGGCGGGTAGATCCGATCCACATGAGGCAAGGGCTCTGCGGCGCGCCGCGTGCCGATC
>JAJZUK010000252.1 GCA_021847125.1 Pseudomonadota bacterium
TTGAATTCCATTGACCCGACGATGCAAAAGCAAACATTTTATCAGACTCGCGCTTCGAAGCCGAAAGGCTCCGCGCTTCCCTTGCCTTGCCGCAGCAATTCCGGCGCGGCGCCGGTCAGGTCAACCATCGTGGTCGGTTCGATGCCGCAGGAGCCGGCATCCAGCACCAGATCGAGCAGGCGCTCCAAGCGTGCGCGGATATGCTCGCCGTCGTTCAGCGGCATGGCGTCTCCGGGGAGTATCAGCGTGGCGGAGAGCAGGGGTTCGCCCAGCGCGGCCAGCAGCGCCTGCGCCACGGCGTGGTCGGGCACGCGCATGCCTATGGTCTTGCGCCGCGGATGCAGCAGGCGCCGCGGCACTTCCTTGGTCGCCCGAAGTATGAAGGTGTAGCTCCCGGGAGTGAGTTTGCGCAGCAGCCGGTATTGCACATTATCCACTTGGGCATAAGTGGCGATCTCCGACAGGTCGCGGCACATCAGCGTCAGGTGGTGCTTGTCGTCGACCTTGCGGATGGCGCGCAGCCGTTGCATCGCGTCCTTGTCGCCGATGTGACAGCCCAGCGCATAGCAGGAATCGGTCGGATAGGCGATCACGCCGCCGTCGCGAATGATGGCCGCTGCCTGCGCGATCAGGCGCGGCTGCGGATGGGTGGGATGGACGGCGAAATACTGCGACATAGGGAAAAGCGAAGGAAGAGCGCGGCGGAGCGGCGGATCAGACGCGCGTGCCTCTCACCAATCGTGCCACACCGGCTTGAGATCGGCCGCCAGGTCAGGCAGCATGCCCAGATCGATGCGCGATTCGCCCGGACCGTGAAAATCCGACCCGCGCGAAGCGAGCAAGCCGAATTCCTTGGCCAGGATCGCATACTCCAGGTATTGCTCCGCGCTGTGGCTGCTGGTGACGACTTCGATGCCGGAGCCGCCGCCGTCCTTGAATTCGCCCAGGAACTTGCGCATCTCGCTGCGCGTGAGCTTGTAGCGCCCCGGGTGCGCGAGCACCGCGACACCCCCGCCCGCCTTGATGTAGGCGAGGCCGTCCTGCAGGGTGGCCCACTCATGCGGCACATAGCCCGGCTTGCCGCTCACCAGATAATGCTGGAATGCGCTCTTGACGTCGTTGACATAGCGTTTCTCCACCAAAAAGCGCGCGAAATGCGTGCGGCCGATGAGATTGGGGTTGTCGACATAGGCGTAGGCGCCTTCGAGGCTGCCCGGTATGCCCACACGCGCGAGGTCCTGCGCCATTTTCTTGGCGCGCTCGGTGCGGCCCTGACGTATCGCCTGCAGGCCCTGCTGCAGCTGCGCGCTGGCAGGGTCGATGTTCAGCCCGACGATGTGGATGGTGATCCCGCCCCAGCTTACGGATACTTCGACCCCGTCGATAAAGCGCAGACCGATTTCGCGCGCGCGCGCGCGCGCCTCGGCCAGGCCGGCAATCTCGTCATGGTCGGTGAGCGCGAGGATTTCCACGCCGTTGGCAGCCGCGCGCCCCACCAATTCCGCTGGCGCAAGCAAGCCGTCGGATGCGGTGGAATGACAATGCAGGTCGTAATTGGGCGCGCGTGGCATCGTCCACTTGGAGGCCATTTCAGAATCATCGAAATGGCCTCAAATTTAGGGAAGCATGAGGGGAGGTATCCCCTCATAGCAATACAGGTCCTCATTCTAACATGCCACCTGCACCGCCTCAGTCAACGGCCACGCAGAGTCCGCCTATTTTCCGCCCAGGAATGCTTCTATTATTGCGGCCAGCCGCTCCGGCTGGTCGTGGTGCAGCATGTGCCCCGCGTCGGCGATGGTGTGCGCGCTCAACTCGCGGAAACAGGCCTTGCGCGCTTCATGGTCGGCGGCATGGATGCGCATGCGCTCCATGGTCTCGGAATCGGCACCGCTGACCCAAAGCACCGGTGCGGCGACATTGCGCCAGCAGGCCATCGCCTCCTCCAGCTGATAGGCCACCGGATTGATCAGCTTATGCGCCGGATCGCTGCGCAGTTCCACCCGTCCGGCCGCATTCTGCCGGCCCCAGTGCTGCGCCAGAAACAGCGCGCGTACCTCCGACAGGCGCGGATTGCTGGTGCGCATGCGCGCTGCCAATTCGGTGAAATCGGCATAATCGCGAAATCCCGGTTTGTCGCCGAGTTGGGACAGCCACTTCGCATAGCGCGGCGGAGCTTTGAGCGGGTCGCTGCGGCTCATGCCGAAACCTTCCAGATTGATCAGGCGCGCCACGCGCTCGGGACGCACCCCGGCGTACATGCTGGCGATATTGCCGCCCATGCTATGGCCGATCAGCGTCACCGCCGTTTCGGGTGCGAAATGCGCCAGCAGCCGATCCAGATCGCCCATGTAATCGGGAAACCAATAGCAGTCGGACGGCCCCCAGCCGGACAAACCGTAGCCGCGCCAATCCGGCGCAATCACCTGCCACTCGCCGCGCAGCGCATCGACCAGAAACTGGAACGAAGCCGATACATCCATCCAGCCGTGCAGCATGAACAGCTTCGGCTGGTGCGCCTCGCCCCAGACGCGGCAGTGATAGCGCAGGCCGCGTATGTCGAGAAACAGGGAACGGTCGGTTTTCATTTGCGGCCGCCATGATAGCAGCTGACGCCTTATGATTCCCGCGGCTTTTTTGCAGGGGACAAGCATGGCTCTATTCCCTCGGCGAGCGCCGGGTGCAGGTGCAAGGCAAGGACTGGTATATCGCCGACAACGCCAGCGTCATCGGCTCGGTGCTGATCGAGGACCAGGCGAGCATCTTGATCGGCGCCGGCTCGCTCGTACCCGAAGGCAAGACCATACCCGATGGCGTGCTCGCCCTGGGTTCGCCGGCCAAGGTCGTGCGCGACCTCACCCCAGCCGAAATCAGCAATCTGGAGAATATCGCCGACGGCTACGTGCGCCGGGCGAAGCTCTATCGGCAGCAGCTGCAGCCGCAGCAGCTCTGAGCTGCGGCGCAGCGCTACCACCCGAGCTTACTTCGGCGCCATGCGGATCGCGCCGTCGAGGCGGATCACTTCGCCGTTCAGCATCTCGTTCTGAATGATGTGCACGGCCAGCGCGGCGTACTCGGCGGGACGCCCCAGGCGCGGCGGGAACGGCACCATCTTGCCCAGCGCATCCTGCGTTTCCTTGGGCATGCCCAGCAGCATGGGCGTCTCGAAAATCCCCGGCGCGATGGTCATCACGCGTATGCCGGAGCGCGACAGGTCGCGCGCGATCGGCAGCGTCATGCCGACGATGCCGCCTTTGGATGCCGAATAGGCCGCCTGGCCGATCTGGCCGTCGTAAGCCGCCACGGAGGCGGTGTTGATGATCACCCCGCGCTCGCCACCCGCATTGCGCACTCCCTTTCTCAG
>JAJZUK010000253.1 GCA_021847125.1 Pseudomonadota bacterium
GATCCAGAAGCTGCATCGCAACCTCGGCACCACCAGCGTGTATGTCACCCACGACCAGGTCGAGGCGATGACCCTGGCCCAGCGCATGATCGTCATGAGCGCCGGCCGCACCGAGCAGATCGGCGCTCCGGGTGAAGTCTACCAGCGCCCGGCGACCCAGTTCGTCGCCGGCTTTATCGGCTCGCCGGCGATGAATTTCCTGCGCGGCCGCGCCGATGCCGGCGGGCTGACCATGCCCGATGGCGGCCACCTCGCCGTGCCCGTGCCCGCCGCCTTGACCGGGCGCGAGCTCGTGCTCGGCATCCGCCCCGAGCACCTGGAAGTATGCACGCCGGGCGAAGCGCTGTTTACCCTGCAGACCGAAATGCGCGAAATGCTCGGCGCCGACACCCTGGTGCACGGCCTGTTCGGCAAGGACCTGCTGGTCGCCCGCCTGTCGGCCGCGGAGCATCCTGCGCCCGGTCAGGCGCTGCCCCTGCGCGCCCTGCCCGGCTGCCTGCACTGGTTCGACGCCGCCAGCGGTGCGCGCCTGGAGAGTGCTTGATTTGAAAGCGGGGTGGCTGCGCCTGGGCATGAACCTGTGGTCGCCGTTTCGCGCCACCGGCATCCGCGTCAAGCGCATCGCGCCTGATTACCGCACGATCGACGCGGAGCTTTCGCTCAACTGGCATAACCGCAATTACATCGGCACGCATTTCGGCGGCAGCCTGTACGCGATGACCGACCCGTTCTATATGCTGATGCTGATCCACGTGCTGGGCCCGGACTATTTTGTCTCGCACAAGGGGGGCGCAATCGAGTACCTGATCGCCACCAAGGACAAGGTCGGCGCGCGCTTCGTCCTGGACGATGCGACCATCGCCGACATCAAGGCGCATACCGCCGGCGGCGAGAAATACCTGCCGCAAATGGCGGTGGAAGTGAAGAATGAAGCCGGCGAAGTCGTCGCCCGCGTAGTGCACACGCTATACATTCGACTAAGGAAGACATGAAGCCCTGGCCCTATCCGCGCATCATCGCGCACCGCGGCGGCGGCACGCTCGCGCCGGAAAACACCCTGGCCGGTCTGCGCAAGGCGAGCGAACTCGGTTTCGGCGGCGTCGAGTTCGACGTCATGCTGGCCGGGGACGCCACGCCCATCCTGATGCACGACCCGACGCTCGATCGCACCACCAGCGGCGGCGGCGCGATCGCCGATACCGCGTATCGCGATATGCAGACGCTCGACGCCGGCAGCTGGCACTCGCCGCAACACGCGGGAGAACCGGTACCCAGCTTCGAGCGCGCGGGCAAGCTGTGCCGCGAGCTCGGGCTCTGGGCCAACGTCGAGATCAAGCCCTACCCGGGCGCGGAAACCGAAACCGGCACGGCGACGGCACTCGCCGCGCGCGAACTGTGGCGCGGCGCCGCGGTGCAACCGCTGCTGTCGTCCTTCCAGCCGGCGGCGCTCGCCGCGGCAAAGGCCGCGGCGCCGGAGTTACCGCGCGGCGCGATTACCAGGAGCATCCCGCCAGACTGGGAGTCCTGGATGCAGAAGCTGGGATGCGTGTCGCTGCACTGCGACTTCCGCATGCTGCTGCCGCAGCAGGTGCGCACAGTGCACGACGCCGGCTACTGGCTGGCGTGTTGGACCGTCAACGATCCCGAAATCGCGCGCGTGCTGTTCGATTGGGGCGTGGACGCCGTCATCACCGACCGGCTGGACCTGATTCCGTCCGATTTCGGTTAGCGGCGCCGTAGCGCACAAGCGGCTGCTCCGCCCGGTCCTGCGGATGCGGGGCATGCGCGTCAAGCGGGCTGCGCACGCCGCGACCGCCTTTGTTCATCACATGGGTGTAGATCATGGTCGTGCTCACATCGGAGTGCCCAAGCAGCTCCTGCACCGTGCGGATGTCGTAGCCGTTTTCCAGCAGATGGCTTGCGAAGGAATGGCGAAACGCGTGGCAACTGACCGGCTTGCGCACATCGGCCGTGCGCGTCACTTCTTTTACCGCCCTTTGCAGCACGTCTTCGTCAAGATGATGGCGGCGCATCGCGCCGCTACGCGGGTCCACCGAGAGTTTGCGTGAGGGAAAGACGTATTGCCAGCTCCACTCCCGCGCCGCGCGCGGATACTTGCGTTCCAGCGCATGCGGCAGAAAGACTTCGCCGTAACCAGCCTCCAGATCCCGCCGATGCAAAGCGAGAACTCTGGCAAGGTGCGCCTTGAGCGGCTCGACCACAACCGCCGGCAGCATGGTCACACGGTCTTTTGCCCCCTTGCCATCACGAACCAGTATCTGCCCGTAGCCGAAATCCACGTCCTTGACGCGAAGTCGCAGGCATTCCATTAAACGCAGCCCGGAACCGTACAGCAAGCTTGCCATCAGCCACTTGGCGCCTTCGAGCTGCGCCAGCACCGCGCGCGCCTCCATCGGCGTCAGCACCACCGGAAGACGCGCCGGACGCTTCGGACGCTCGAAGCCTTCTATCCAACCCAAATCCATTTCAAGCACGTCCCGATACAGGAACAAGATTGCAGAAAGCGCCTGGTTCTGGGTCGACACCGCCACGTCGCGCTGCACCGCCAGATGCGTCAGAAATGCAATGACCTCCGCCTTGCCCATCTGTGCCGGATGCCGTTTACCGTGGAAGAGGATAAAGCGCCTGATCCAATCGATATAGCTTTGCTCTGTCCGCATGCTGTAGTGTTTGCGCCGCAGCACGCCGCGCACCAGATCCAAGAGCCTGGGATTTGCCGTTGTTTGCTGCAACGGATGTACGGTTTCCATGCGAATCGGGTATTTGTCAGGGCATTTGGTGTGCCTGACCTGCTTAACGGATTGATCTGCTTGAAGGATGACAAGGCCCGGCGCAGAATAGGGTATCCAGACCCCGTTTTTCGGCGGTCGACTTTAAGTTATGCGTGACCGCTGCGAGGCTGACTTTCCATGAAATTCGACTGGGACCCGAAGAAAGCCGAAGCTAATTTGCGAAAACACGGCGTCTCGTTCGATGAAGCGGCAACTACATTTTTTGACCCGCACGCCGTCTCCGGCCCAGATCCAGACCATTCAATTGGCGAAGAAAGGTATATTACGTTTGGGTACTCGCAGCTCACGCGGTTACTTGCGGTCTGCCACACGTATCGCCCTGGTGCTATCCGAATCATCAATGCGCGCCGTGTAACGCGAAGCGAAAGGAAGATCTATGAAGAAGGCTGACGACGAAATGAGGCGTAGCTACAAGCGTTCCGACTTCGCCAAGCTCGAACGAGGAAAGTTCCATGCTGAGGTGGTGAAGGGCACGGCAGTTGCGCTCCTCGAACCGGCTATTGCGAAGGCGTTTCCGACATCGCGTGCTGTAAACGAGGCATTGGCC
>JAJZUK010000254.1 GCA_021847125.1 Pseudomonadota bacterium
GCGTATGCTCGCCTCGCGGGTATTCGGGATCACTTTCACCCAATCGTTGGCGGAGGCAAGTATGGCCTCGATCTCGGTTAGCGGCAGATCGCGCGTAAGCTTGAGCGTGAGCGCCTGGCTGTGGCAGCGCATCGCGCCGATGCGCACGCACAGGCCGTCGATCGGGAGCGGCCGATCCTCGCGGCCGAGAATCTTGTTGCCTTCGGCCTGCCCCTTCCATTCTTCGCGGCTCTGGCCATGGTCCATTTCCTTGTCGATCCAGGGAATCAGGCTGCCGGCAAGCGCGACGCCGAAATGCTCCTTCGGCAGCGCGTCGCTGCGCAGTGCATCCGCCACGCGGCGGTCGATTTCCAGGATCGCGGATGCCGGATCGGCGAGCAGGCCGCCGGCAGCGGCGTGCGCCGCCCCCATTTGGGCAAGCAGTTCACGCATATTCTGCGCGCCGGCGCCCGAGGCTGCCTGATAGGTCATCGCGGTCATCCACTCGATCAGACCTTCGCGGAACAGGCCGTGCAGCGCCATCAGCATCAGGCTGACGGTGCAGTTGCCGCCGATATAGTTCTTTACCCCGCGCGCCAGGGCGTCCTCGATTACCTGCAGGTTCACCGGGTCGAGAATGATGATCGCGTCTTTTTTCATGCGCAGGGCCGAGGCCGCGTCGATCCAATAGCCGTCCCAGCCGGCCGCGCGCAGCTTCGGGAAGATCTCGTTGGTGTAATCGCCGCCCTGGCAGGTGATGATCACGTCCATCTGCTTCAGATCGGCGATGGACTTCGCATCTTTGAGCGGTTCCTTGCTCTCGCCTGGGCCTTTGCCGCCGATATTGGACGTGGTGAAAAATACCGGGTTGATGTACGCGAAATCGTCTTCCGCGCGCATGCGCGCCATCAGCACGGAGCCCACCATGCCGCGCCAGCCTACAAAGCCTACTGTTTTCATGGCTATCTTCCTGATGTGAACACTCGAATTCTAAACCATGAGGGAAGGAGGGGGAAGGATAGGCCCCGGCGCAGCGGGATCCAATCTGCCGTTCCTCTTTCTCTGCGGGAACTACAACGCCGCCACCACTGCGTCACCCATTTGCGCAGTGCCGACCTTTTGCGTTCCCGGCCGGTGGATATCCGCGGTGCGCAAGCCGCGCGCCAACACCTTGCTTACGGCGGCCTCGATCCGCGCTGCCGCCTGGTCCTGGTTGAAACTGTAACGCAGCATCATCGCCGCCGACAGTATGGTCGCCAGAGGATTCGCCAGATTCTTGCCGGCGATGTCGGGGGCCGAACCGTGTATCGGCTCGTACAGTCCCTTGCTGTTCGCATCGAGCGAGGCCGAGGGCAGCATGCCGATCGAACCGGTGAGCATGGATGCCTCGTCCGAAAGGATGTCGCCGAACATGTTGCCGGTCACCATGACGTCGAACTGCTTCGGATCGCGCAGCAGCTGCATCGCCGCGTTGTCGACGTACATGTGCGACAGCGCCACCTCCGGGTATTCGCGCGCCACCTCGCTCACGACTTCGCGCCAGAGCTGCGAGGTTTCAAGCACGTTGCACTTGTCCACTGAACACAATTGTTTCGCGCGTTTCATCGCTGCGCGAAAGCCGGCATGCGCAATGCGCCGGATCTCGGATTCGCTGTAGCGCATGGTGTCGAAGCCCTCGCGCTCGCCGTTTTCGAGCCGGCGCAGGCCGCGCGGCTGCCCGAAATAGATGTCGCCGGTGAGTTCGCGCAGGATCAGGATATCCATCCCCGCTACCACTTCTGCACGCAGCGTCGACGCCTCCACCAGTTCGGGAAACACCTTGGCCGGGCGCAGGTTGGCAAACAGGCCCAGTTCCTTGCGCAAGCCCAGAATGGCCTGCTCCGGGCGCTTCGCGCGCGGCAACTGGTCGTACTGCCAGCCACCGACCGCGCCAAACAGGATCGCATCGGCTTCGCGCGCAAGTTTCAGCGTCGCCGCAGGCAGAGGATCGCCGGCCGCGTCGTAAGCGGCGCCGCCCACCGGCGCCTGTTCCATTTCCAGCTTGAGACCGTCTTTGCCCAGCGCCTCGAGCACCTTGAGCGCCTGCGCGATGATTTCCGTTCCGATGCCGTCACCGGGAAGAACTGCAATTTTCATTTTATTCGCTCGCAGGCGGTCAGCCGAACAGCCAAGGCTGTTCGGTACGGCGACGCGCCTCGAACGCGCGGATTTTTTCCGCATGCAGCAGCGACAAGCCGATGTCGTCGAGCCCGTTGATCAGGCAGTGCTTGCGGTGCGGGTCGACCTCGAACCCGACCTGCGTCGCGCCATCGGTCGTCAGCACCAGCTGGCGCGGCAGATCGACCGTCAGCTTGTAGCCGGGAAAGGCAATGACCTCGTGGAATAGCTGGTCGATGCGCATCTCGGTAAGCACGATAGGCAGCAGCCCGTTCTTGAAACAGTTGTTGTAGAAGATGTCGGCGAAGGAAGGCGCGATCACGGCGCGAAAGCCGTAATCGGTCAGCGCCCAGGGCGCATGCTCGCGACTGGAACCGCAACCGAAATTCTTGCGTGCCAGCAATATGCTCGCGCCCTTATAGCGCGGCTGATTGAGCACGAAATCCGGGTTGAGCGGACGTTTGGAGTTGTCCATGCCCGGCTCGCCCACATCCTGGTAACGCCAGGCGTCGAACAGGTTGGGGCCGAAGCCCGAGCGCTTGATCGACTTCAGGAACTGCTTCGGGATGATCGCGTCGGTATCGACGTTGGCGCGGTCCAGCGGCGCTACGATTCCGGTCAGTACGGTAAATTTTTCCATGTGCTATTTCTTCGCGGCGCGCTCGATCGCTTCGCCGCCCTGCTTCAGATCCTTGCCCACGCCCTGCAGGGTATTGCAGGCGCTCAAAGCGAGCGCGAGCGCCAGCGAGAGCAGAATAATATCGGTGTTGCGCACAGCCTCTCCCCTATCTCCAATTGCGTACGTCGACGAAATGACCGGCGATTGCGGCACCTGCCGCCATTTCCGGACTGACCAGATGCGTGCGGCCGCCGGCACCCTGGCGGCCCTCGAAATTGCGGTTCGAGGTCGAGGCGCAGCGCTCGCCCGGCTCGAGGCGGTCGGCGTTCATGGCGAGGCACATGGAGCAGCCCGGTTCGCGCCATTGGAAACCCGACTCCCTGAACACGCGGTCCAGCCCCTCCTGTTCGGCCTGCGCTTTCACCAGCCCCGAGCCCGGCACCACCAGCGCCAGGCGGATGCTCGAGGCAACGCGCTTGCCGCGCACCACCGCCGCCGCCGCGCGCAGATCCTCGATGCGCGAATTGGTGCAGGAGCCGATGAACACCTTGTCCAGGCGGATGTCCTCGATGCGCGTGTTCGGTTTCAGTCC
>JAJZUK010000255.1 GCA_021847125.1 Pseudomonadota bacterium
GCCTCGCCGACCGGCGGCGCACCTTCGCCATCCTTTCCGCGCTCGGCGCGAAACCCCGGCAACTGGGCGCTTTTCTGTGGAGCGAGGCGCTCCTGCTGTTTTTCGCGGGAACTGCCGTCGGAACGCTGACCGGATTTGCGCTGGCGTGGATGCTGGTCAAGCTCCTGACGGGCGCTTTCGATCCGCCGCCGGAAGCTCTCAGCGTGCCGTGGATCTATGTGGGAGCCTTGATCGGCGTGGCGCTGCTCTCCGTCGCGTTCGCGGTACTCGGTGCGCTGCGCGAGACGCAGGTGCCGGCGGTGCAACGAATGCGTGAAATCTAATGTCAAATTAGGCAGCTTCAGCCGGCGCCAGTTTGCACCGCTGGGCCGGATTATTGATTTCCATCTGGACAATGGTATGTGCGCGCTTGAACCGCTAAGGGCCCAATTCAATGCGGGGACACGTCCCCCCATACTCCCCTTTATCCGGGGCCATTTCGTCAATTCTGAAATGGCCACCAACGCAATGTGGCGCATACCGCGCTGCGAAATGGTTTACTCCGGAGTCAGGCGGATTGTGCAAAGTTGTGCAGCTTCTCACGCCGTAGCTTCGTCGTCCCGGTGAAACAGCCGGTACAGCACCGGCAGCACCAGCAGCGTCAGCAGCGTGGAGGAGAGGATGCCGCCGATCACCACAGTTGCCAGCGGCCGCTGCACTTCGGCGCCGGTGCCGACGTTGAACGCCATCGGCAGGAACCCAAGGCTCGCCACCAACGCGATCATCAGCACCGGCCGCAATCGGGTCAGTGCGCCTGCCACGATGGCTTCGTCGATCCCCATCCCCTGCGCCCGCAGGTCGCGGATGCAGGAAACGATCACCAGGCCGGTCAGCACCGCAACGCCGGACAAGGTGATGAAGCCGATGCCGGCCGAAATCGACAGCGGTATGCCGCGCAGCCACAGCGCGAGTATTCCCCCGGTCAGCGCCAGCGGCACGCCGCTGAACACCAGCGCCGCGTCCTTGGCCGAACCGAAGGTCATGAACAGCAGCCCGAAGATGAGCGCGAGCGACAGCGGCACGACTACTTGCAGGCGTTTGGCGGCGGAGGCGAGCTGCTCGAAGGTATAGCCCAACCCGATATCAGGACACGTTGCTGCCGCAACTCCTCGCTAATCATGTTCCAACTCCCAGATCAGGTGAGCGTCGACGAGCAGCCCGTAATAGGCCTTCAGGGCCGTGACTTGCGCTTGTAACGCGCTGTTCATTGCAGCCGTCGCTTGGCGACGTGACAGCAGCAAAGCTTGCAGTTCTGCTTCGCCGAGCGCATAGGCCCGCTGCATCAGACCGGCGTTATCTTGCATAGCCGCCGCGCCTTCGTTGGCGATTTGCAGGCTGTCATAGGCGCCTCGCGCAGTCGCCACGGCGCTTGCGATCCCCGCCTCAAGCTGGCGCTGCTTGAGTTCGGCTTCCTGGCGCGAAACCCCCACTACCGCAATCGCCTTTGCACTGCGCGAGTCGCGCACGCCTCCCGGGATCGGAATGCTGATCGTGATTCCTGGAATGCGCTCGCGGCCACCGATCTCCGAGGCCGTATAGACCCCTAGCGTCGGATCGGGGATTTTGTCCGCACGCGCTCGCTCTGCCTGGGCTTGAGCGTTCCGTACTTGCGCTTGCACGACCTTCAGTGCATCGCTTTGCGCCAGGATGCGCCCCCGCCAAAATGGTGCCTCTTCCCCAATCGGCAACGGCGCGGGCAGGGCCAGGACCTGACGCTCCACGCCAGGGAAGCGGGTGGATAGACGCGACCAGGCCGCGGCAGCCTGCGTCTTTGCGTCATTGTCCAGGCGTCTTTGCTCGCCCAGTTCGGCGCGGGCGATGCTCACGTCCAGTTTCGAGGCGTCGCCGGCGCGGGCGCGCTTTTCCACTGCCGCGAGACTGGCCTGTACCGACTGAAGATTGCTCTGAGCCAGTTCGCGCGCGCGTTCCGCCGCCAGCCAATCCACCCACAATGCCATCAGTTCACGAGCCGATTCGAGCAGAGCCTCGCCATAGCGCGCCCGAGACTCCTCAACGGTTGCCTTGCCGATATTGCGATCGGCTGCGGCTTTACCGGGAAGCCGGATGGTCTTCTCGATACCTACGTTCCATTCGTTGTAGCGGGGACCGCTATCCAGTCTCCGCTGCTGCCCTGTAGCGCGAGCGGTCCACTCATAGGGCGATTTATCGAGGATGCCCGCCTCCTGCAGAGCGACGTCCAGGCCGGCGCGCGCGGCGGCGACGCCGGGGTCCTGCTCGAGCAGCGGGCGTGCAATTGCGGTCGGCATGAGCCCCGGCGGGTTCACCGGCGGCGCGGCCAGCGCGACGCCAGGGATAGTGAACAGACCGATAAGGAGCAAACGAATTTTCATGCGATTTCTCCCGCTTCGACCACCGTCGTCACCCAGTAGCGCAGGCCCGCGCCGGCGAATTCCCGGCGAAGAGCTTCGAGCAGCGCCGCTTTGTCGGCCGCCGCGAAGATCACTTGTATTTCGGTGGCATGCGCGCGGCCCAGCACCTGTTCCGTCTGGTCCAGATTCTCGTGGGTCAGGCCGTGTGCGGCCGTTGCCGTGCTGGTGAAAACCGTCCTGCCGGGCAGCATGAGCAGCAGATCGAGCAGTTTTTCCTCGATCGCCGGCGGACACAGCAGCGTCAAGCATAGTTCAGACATGGGACACCTCTTCTTTCGGGAACGCGAAGCGCAAATACAGGATGGGAAGCAGCATCAGCGTCAGTGCCGTGGCGGTGATCAAGCCGCCGATCACGACGATGGCGAGCGGTCGCTGAATCTCCGAACCCGGCCCCGTCGCGAACAGCAGCGGGATCAGCCCGAACGCCGTAATGGCGGCGGTCATCAGCACTGGCCGCAAGCGCCGCTTCGCTCCCTGCACGACGACTTCGCTTAGTCTCATTCCCTCGCTTTGCAGTTGATTGAAATAGCTGACCAGCACCACACCGTTCAGGACGGCGATGCCGAGCAGCGCGATGAAGCCCACCGACGCGGGGACCGACAGATATTCGCCGGTGACCCACAAGGCGACGATGCCGCCGACCAGCGCAAACGGGACGTTGCTCAGGATCAGCAATGCCTGGCGTACCGAGCGGAAGGTCGAAAACAGCAGCACGAATATCAGTCCGAGCGCGACCGGCACGACAACCGTCAAACGCGCAGCCGCGCGCTGCTGGTTCTCGAACTGCCCGCCCCAGGTGATGCGGTAGCCGGTGGACAGAGGCAATTTCTGCGCAATGAGCGCTTTGGCCTCCTCAACAAAGCCAACCAGATCGCGGCCACCGACGTTGGCGATGACCACGCTGTAGC
>JAJZUK010000256.1 GCA_021847125.1 Pseudomonadota bacterium
AGCTGGTCGCAGCTCGTCGGCGCCCCGGACAGCCAGCGGCAGGCATATTTCGACCGTATCGGCGTCGAAATGCAGCGCTCGCTCGATCATTTCGAGCGGCAGTACCGGGACATCACCTTGTCGGAACTGCTGCTCGGGCCGATGCCTGAGGACATCGGGCTGCTGGCATTCCTGAGCTCCCAACTTTATCTGCCGCTGCGGCAGATCGATCTGACCGACGCCATGGAGTTCGCCGGCGGCGAAATGGGTGTCGACAAGCAATGGCAGCTGCTGCATGTGCTGGGTGCGGCGCTGCGGGTCGAGGCGAACGCGCTATGAGCCAGCAGATCAACCTGTTCAACCCGATCTTCCTCAAGCAGAAGAAGAAGTTTTCCGCGGTGAGCATGGTCGACGCCCTGGCCGTGCTGCTGGTAGGAATCGCGGCATTTTATGCCTACGCCAGCATCGAGACCTTGAACCTGGACCGGCAGTCGGTGGAAACGGCGCGGCAGCATAACCAGGCGAAGACGCGGCTGGCTGAATTCGCCGCGCGCTATGCGCCGAAGAAAGCGGACGCCGGCCTCGAGGCGGAAGTGAACCGGCTGCAGGCGCAGCTGAACGCGCGCAAGGCGACGCTCGACAGCCTTGGCATCGGCGTGCATGCCAGCGACTCGAGCTATGCCGAGTATATGCGCGCCCTGGCGCGGCATTCCCTCGCCGGACTGTGGCTGACCGGGGTCAGGATCGGCAAGAGCGGAGCGGAAATGGAAATCAGCGGTCGCGCCCTGCAGCCCGAATTGGTGCCGTCCTATATCCACAGATTGAACCGGGAACCGGCCATGCAGGGCCGGGCATTCGACTCGCTCAGCATGACCCAGCGCGACGGTGCGCTGCCCGCGGATCCATCGCGACGCGCCGGTGCGCCGGTTGCCTATACCTACACCGAGTTCCGGCTGGCTTCCGGCCACGCCGAGCTTCCCGCGCGCGCTGCCCCGGAACCGGCTGGCGAGGCGGCGCATGCACCGCCTGGCGGGGTTCTGCCGGCAGTGCCGTCGGCGGCGCAAGCCCGCAGCGGTGGATCGAAATGAAAGAAATACTGCAACGGTACGCCGAGAGCATCGACGCCATGGCTTTGCGCGAACGGGCGATGTTCTTCGGCGCGGTCACGCTGGTGCTGATGACCTTGCTGCAGGTATTCCTGCTGAATCCGGTGTTGTCGCGGCGCAACCAGCTGTCTGCGCAGATTGCGCAACAGGAGGACGAGACCAAGGTGATCCAGGCGCAGATCCAGACTTTGGTCCGACCGAGCGTGCAGGATCAGGACGCGCTCAATCGCGACAAGATCGCGCGCCTGCGCGACCAGTTGGCGCAACTGGACCAACAGTTCGAAGAGCAACAAAAGCAGTTTGTCCCTCCGGAAAAAATGGTGGCCATGCTCGAGGGCGTGATAGCAAAAAACCGGAAATTGCAGTTGCTGTCCTTGCGCAATCTGCCCATCGCCGGCCCGTCGCCAGGTACTGCCGTTCCGGCCGGGACTGCGGCTTCGGCCGGTACCGCCGCCGCGGCAGGACGCGGAACCGGCGCCCACGAGGTTTTCCGCCACACGGTGGAACTCAGCATCAAAGGCAGCTATTTTGACTTGCTCGACTACCTTGCCGCGCTCGAACGCATGCCGCAGCGCGTGTTCTGGGACGGATTCGAACTGGATGCGGCGCAGTATCCGCAGTCCGTGCTGAAACTGACCATCTATACGCTCAGCCGGGAGCGGTCATGGCTGACAGTATGATGTTGGCGCGGATCCTCGTGGCCGCGGCTGCGCTGCTGCTTTCGGCCGGCAGCATGGCGCAGGCGCTCGCCGACCCGACGCAACCGCCGCTCGAATTGATCCGGGCATCGGTGATAGATCCGGCAACCGGAGAGGCGGCGGCCGCCGCGCGTCGCCCGCGCGTCGAGTCGATCCTGCTCTCGAGTGCGCGCAAAGGCGCGATCATCAACGGACAGTACGTGCCCCTGGGCGGGGCTTACGGCAAGGCGATGCTGGTGAGCATCAGCGCGACCGAGGTCACACTGGAAACGGATAAAAAGCTGGAAGTGATAAAGTTGTACCCTCCGATGGATAGACCGTCCGCGGCGCCCGGCGCCGGGGAAAAACCCGAGAAAATGGTAAAACGTCCATGAGAACTCTTAGCGCTGCTGGATTGACCGTAATAGCGTGCATCGTTGCCGGCTGTGCCCAGGAGCCGGTGCGCACCCAGCAGGTCAGCGACCAGATGGTGGGCGAACTCGACAAAGGGGCGCAGCGCGCAAAACCCAGGGAATCCGACGCGGTGAACCAGGCGCTGCTGCCGCCGCTGCGCATGGAACTGCCGCAGGCCCAGGGAAAGCCGATCGAGGGGCGTTTTGACCTGAACGTGAACAATGCCCCGGCGCGCGAGGTGTTCCTGTCCATCGTGTCCGGCACGCGCTACAGCATGCTGGTGCATCCGGATGTAACCGGATCGATTTCGGTAAACCTCAAGGACGTCAGCCTCGCCGAGGCGCTCGAGTCGATACGCGAAATCTACGGTTACGAATACAAAATCGACGGCAGCCGGGTGTACATCCAGCCCTCCGGCCTGCAGACGCGCGTTTTTCAGGTCAACTACCTGGTCGGCGCGCGCCAGGGGCGCAGCGACATGCGCGTTACCGCGGGTTCCAGCGGCATCGTGCCGAGCACGACTACCACCAGCACGGGGACGACCAGCACCGCAACGACGCTGCAACAGTCCTTGCTGACCCAGCAGCCGACCGTGATACAGACCGCTTCCGGCGGCGTGCAGGGGCCGCCCTCCATGTCGCCCAATAGTGCGGGCGCGCTGGGAGGTATGTCGGCCGACGCCACGCGCATGTCCACGGTACAGACCACCGATTTCTGGGCCGAGGTCTCGTATGCGATCCGCACTATCGTCGGCACCGGTGAGGGGCGCAACATCGTGGTCAGCCCGCAGTCCGGGGTGGTGGTGGTGCGCGCCATGCCGCAGGAACTGCGCAGTGTCGCGGCGCTGCTCAAGGCGATGCAGTTGTCGGTGGAGCGGCAGGTCATGCTCGAGGCGAAAATCATCGACGTGACCTTGAACCAGGCGTATCAATCCGGAATCAACTGGGCGGGATTCGATTTCAAAGATCGCCTCGCCGCGGGATTCTCCAACGGCGTCGGGGGTGTGCCCAATATGATCGGCCCGGTAGGCAGCCTGAGCGGGCGCACCGCCGGAAGCACCGGGGGCAGCAGCAGCACGTTCACCGCCACCGGGCTGGACAAATCGCTGCCTGCTACCCTAGGCGGCGCCGTCACCGGCGCCGCGAATGTCGCGGG
>JAJZUK010000257.1 GCA_021847125.1 Pseudomonadota bacterium
AGTTTCGGCGCCGCGGCGCCGGGAATCAGTACTGCGCCGATGACCAGATCGGCCGACAGTACATGGCGTTCGATGTTGTCGCGATTGGCGAATACCGTGGTCACGCGCGCGCCGAGTCGGGCCTCGATGCGGCGCAGCGCGTCGATATTGCGGTCCAGCACCACCACCTGCGCGCCGCTGCCGGCTGCGATTTGCGCCGCATTCGAGCCGACGACGCCGGCGCCGAGGATGACGATCTTGGCCGGCGCCACGCCGGTGACGCCGCCCAGCAGCACGCCCATGCCGCCCTGCGTTTTTTCCAGGCAGTGCGCGCCGGCCTGCACCGACATGCGCCCGGCGACTTCGGACATCGGGGCGAGCAAGGGCAGTCCGCCGCCGGCTGCGGTGACCGTCTCGTAAGCGATGCAGATCGCGCCGCTTTTGACCAGATCCGCGGCCTGTTGCGGATCGGGCGCGAGATGCAGGTAGGTGAACAGGATCTGCCCGGGCCTGAGACGCCTGCGCTCGGCCGCCTGCGGCTCCTTCACCTTGACGATCAATTGCGCGCGCGCGAAGACTTCCTCGGCGTCGCCGGCGATGCTTGCGCCGGCCGCCGCGTAGACGCTGTCGGCGGTATTGATGCCGCCGCCGGCATCGTGCTCGACCAATACCTCGTGGCCGTGGCCGGTGAGTTCGCGCACGCTCGCCGGCGTGAGACCGACGCGATACTCCTGGCTCTTGATTTCCCTGGGTACGCCGATCAGCATCGCCTGCTCCTAGCAATTCAGCCTGACCCCGAGTGTTGCCTATGCCGCCGGCTTTTTCAAGCTTCCAGCGCTCCCGCGAGCGGGCCATTGCCGCGTTTTCGCGTCAGGCGCAGAATACGCTCTGGCGCAGATGGGTCATGGAGCGTAATTATGACTACGGAAGAAAACAAGACCAAAGTGACCATTCTGACCGGGACTTACCGCGTCAAGGGTGCGATCGAGCTGCTCCCCGGCGCGCGCGTGACCGACTATCTCGTCGAGTCCAAGGATTTCATCGCGGTGACCGAGGCGGAGGTGTGGGAACTGGGCAACCGTCATGTGCTCAACGCGCCCTTCATCAATGTAAGTCTGGAGCACATCCAGATCGTCATACCGGAAGAGTGAGGCCGCGGGCGCGGCTGCGCTGAATCCCGCATCGGGTCGGCCTGCGCTGCTACGTCGAATTGAGCGCAAAAGCCACGCGGCAATCAGGGTTTGAAACCGCTTCAATCCTGTCCCGGCCGCTGCATTTAATTGACCGTCCTCGTCCAAACACTGTAAAATCCGCTGTTTCTGACGCTTGGTCAAAGCTACTTGGAAGTCGAGGCGATGCGCAGCCGCTTGGTCGCGGGTAACTGGAAAATGCACGGCAGCCTCGCGGCGAACCGGCGCCTGCTTGAGGGGCTGAAATCCGGTCTGCAAGCAGCCGATGGCGTGCAATACGCGGTATGCGTGCCGTACCCGTACCTGGCGCAGGTAGAGGCCGATTTAAGCGGAAGCTGCATCGGCTGGGGCGCGCAAAACGTAAGCGAATGGGCGCAGGGTGCTTATACCGGCGAAGTGTCGGGCGCAATGCTGCGCGATTTCGGCTGCCGCTACGTACTGGTCGGCCATTCCGAGCGGCGCGCGCTGTACGGCGAGACCGATAAGCAGGTGGCGGCCAAGTTTCAGGCGGCGCAAGGGGCGGGCTTGATTCCCATCCTGTGCGTGGGCGAAACGCTGCAGGAACGCGAAAGCGCGGTCACCGAGATCGTGGTCGGGCGCCAGCTCGCAGCCGTGCTCGATTCGAGCGGTGTCGGCGCTCTGGTCAACGCGGTAATCGCCTACGAACCGGTGTGGGCCATCGGTACCGGCAGGACCGCGACGCCGCAGCAGGCGCAGTCGGTGCACGCGTTCATACGCGGCGTCGTCGGCAGGCAGGACGCCAAGCTGGCCGCCGGCCTGAGCATACTGTACGGCGGCAGCGTCAAGGCGGCGAATGCGAAGGAGTTGTTCGCCATGCCCGACATAGACGGCGGGCTCATCGGCGGCGCGTCGCTGGTGGCGGAGGAATTCATCGCGATATGTGCCGCGGCAGGCAGGACGTGAGCGGCGCGCGGCGGGAAGATGCGGTGCGGCAGAACGGCGCATCATTGTTTGTGCAGGATATTCGCCATTCGTCCACGGACGGGGGCGTCATAGCGAGCGAGTAATGAACATCTGGTTTACCGTGGTTTTGACGGTACACGTGCTGGTGGCGCTGGGCATCATCTTTCTGGTGCTGCTGCAGCACGGCAAGGGTGCGGACATGGGTGCAGCCTTCGGCAGCGGCTCTTCGGGCAGCCTGTTCGGCGCCACGGGCTCGGCGAATTTTCTGTCCCGCACGACGGCGGCGCTGGCGGCAGTGTTCTTTCTGACCAGCCTGAGCCTGGCCTACCTGGCGACGCACAAGCCCGAGACGGGCGGCAGCGTGATGCAGGGGGTGACCGTGCCGCCAGTGGCCGCGCCTAAGCCCGCGGGAGATATACCGCAGCCGGCAGAGGTGCCCACGGCTGCACCGGCAGTGCCCAAGCCGAGCGAAGTACCAAAATAGAAACTAGTGTCTAGAGACTAGAGACTAGACAGCCCCTGCGTTTCTTCTAGTTTCCAGCCACTAGTTTCTAGCATCTAGATTGCCGACGTGGTGAAATTGGTAGACACGCTATCTTGAGGGGGTAGTGGCGAAAGCTGTGCGAGTTCGAGTCTCGCCGTCGGCACCAAACAGCAGTACGAGATAGGCCGTAGTCCGATAGAAGGATTATGGCCTTTTTCTTTGCTGAAGCGGTTCGCTGGCGCTGGGGAATCCTACTTTCCCAGCTTGCGCTGTGCGCACAAGAAAAAAAGGCAAGAGCAACTCAGCCCTTGCCTTCAAGCCTGCGCCCCGGAAGGGACGGCGCGAACAGGATAACGGATCAGATGCCCAGTTCAGATTTCCAGTAGGCCTCGATCGTGCTGACCGTGCTTTGGGGAAGAGGGCCAAATGCGATGGCCTTGGCCTGGTCTTGGCCGTACTTGAAGCCCCAATCGAAAAACTTCGTCACTTCCTCGTTTGCTTCCCTGGAAGCGTTCTTGCGCAGTATCTGCCAGGTGCAACCGGAAATTGGCCAGCTTTCTGCGCCGGGCTGATCCGTGAGAATTACGTAGAAATCCTGCGCCTTGGTAAAGTCCACATTCGCGGCGGCGGCCTGGAATCCCTCGAGGCTAGGGCTGACCAGCTTGCCGGCCTTGTTGTACATGCGCGCGTAGCTTAATTTGTTCTCCAGGATGTAGGCATATTCCACGTATCCGATGGA
>JAJZUK010000258.1 GCA_021847125.1 Pseudomonadota bacterium
CTCGGAGGCGTCGATCCTGCACGAGATCGAGGAAATCCGCGACAAGACGCCCGGCTTCACCGGCGTCATTTCCGACATCGGCGGACCGACCGCGAACATGTACCGCATGGCGTGCAAGGATCCGAACATCGAATCCTCCTGCAGGCGGCTGTCCTGCGTCTATCCCGGCATCTGCGACAACCTCAACACCGACCACGCGCCGCTGATCGACCTGTACCGCAAGGCGCGCGCGCTGCCCGGCATCAAGAAAGTGTTCGTCGCCTCGGGCCTGCGCTACGACCTCGCGGTGCGCTCGCCCGAATACGTGAAAGAGCTCGCCACCCACCACGTCGGCGGCTATCTGAAAATCGCGCCCGAGCACATCGCCGAGGGTCCGCTGTCGAAAATGATGAAACCCGGGGTCGGCAGCTACGACAAATTCAAGGCGCTGTTCGACAAGTTCTCGCGCGAGGCGGGCAAGGAACAGTATCTGATCCCCTATTTCATCGCCGCGCATCCGGGCACCTCTGACTCCGACATGCTCGCGCTCGCGCTCTGGCTCAAGCACAACGGCTTCCGCCTGGACCAGGTGCAGACGTTCCTGCCGACGCCGCTCGCGCTTGCGACCACCATGTACCACACGGGCAAGAACCCCTTGCACAAGGTGTCGGCCGCCTCGGAAGAAGTGAACATCGTGAAGAGCGGCCGCCAGCGGCGCCTGCACAAGGCCTTTCTGCGCTATCACGACCCGGAGAACTGGCCGCTGCTGCGCGAGGCGCTGCGGCAGATGGGGCGCAGCGACCTCATCGGCAACGGCAAGAAGCAGCTGATTCCCTCGTTCCAGCCGGCGGGCACCGGCAAGAGCTTGCCGCGGCCAGCAGTCCACCCGCTGAAGAAGCGCGCTGCGCCTGCTTCTGCGGCCGGTTCCCCCGGGAGGCGCAGCGGCGGATCCAAGCCCGCGCGCAGGCCCTAGTGTCGTCGGCTCCAATTCAGAAGGGATGTTATGAAGCATTTTGATGCGAACACGCCCGGCCCCCTGCAGGGGGTGCGGGTACTCGATCTGTCGCGCCTGGCGGCGGGCAATATGCTGTCGGTGTTCCTGGCGGACTTCGGCGCGGATGTGATCAAGGTCGAGCGCGCGGGGGCCGGCGACGACTTGCGCAGCTGGCGCGAACAGGGCGAGGAAATCTATTGGAAGGTCTACGGGCGCAACAAGCGTTCGCTGGTGCTCGATCTCAAGTCGGAAGACGGCATGCGGCAGCTGCGCAAGCTCGTGCGCCACTCGCAGATTTTCGTCGAAAATTTCGTCCCCGGCGGCCTGGAAAAAATGGGCCTCGCGCCGGACGATCTGCTGCAGCTCAACCCGGCCCTGGTGATCGTGCGCATTTCGGGCTGGGGACAGACCGGGCCCTACAGCCACAAGCCGGGATTCGGCACTCTGGTCGAGGCGATGTCGGGCTTTGCCTATCTGAACGGCTATCCCGACCGGCCGCCGGTGCTGCCGCCGCTCGCGCTGGCAGACATGGTCGCCGGCGTCTACGGCGCTGCGGGGGTGCTCACCGCTTTGCGCGTCGCGGAAAAAGAGGGCCGCGGCCAGGTGGTCGACTTGTCGCTGTTCGAGTCGATCTTTTCCGTGATCGCCTCGGAAGCGGCGAAGTACAAACTGACCGGAGTGCCGACCATGCGCGCCGGCAATCAATCCACCCATACCGCGCCGCGCAACGTCTATCGCTGCAGCGACGGCCAGTTCGTCGCGATGTCCGGATCGATGCAATCCATGGCGATGCGAATACTGGATACGATCGGCCGTCCCGAACTCAAGACCGACCCGCGCTTCGCCACCAACGACGCGCGCGTCGCCCATCGCGACGCACTGGATGAGATCATCGGCGCGTTCATCGGCGCACGCACGCAGGACGACAACCTGGCGCTGTTCGAGGCCGCGGGCGTGACCGTCGGTCCGGTGTGCTCGGTGGCCGATCTGATCGATCACCCCTACGCCAAGGGGCGCGAGGTGATCGTCGAAATGGAAGACCGCTCCATGGGCAGCGTACCCATGCACAACATCGTGCCGCGGCTGTCGCATTCGCCCGGAGGCTTCCGCCGGCCCGCGCCCGCGCTGGGCGAACACACGGCCGAAATCCTGGCGGAGCTCGATCGATTGCCTGACTGAATCAGCGCGGACTTAGGCTCCCGGGCGGTATTCCGGCACGACGTAAGGCCCTTCGGGTATTACCGCAATATGGCCGTCGCCGCTGCGGCGCACGCTCTCGCGTATGGCCTCGGGCACCGAGCGCATCTGGTGCACGCCGGTAAGCCCCCAGGCTTCGGCCACGAGCCTTTCGCTGTATAGGTGCACCGTGCCGCCACGCATGGGCTTCAGCTGCATCTGCGTCTGCCATTCGTCGATGTCGGCGTAGCGTTTGGCGCTGATGTCGGCCATGAAGCCGTCGGGCCCCAGACCCAGCAGCCGCCGCTGCGCCTCGACATACTCGGGCGAGCCCATGCCCTCGGCGCACTCCGACACGATCAACAGGTCGCCGCCCGGCGCGAGGATATCGATCGGCGCGACCATGCCTTTCACCGTCTGGTAATAGGTCTTGTCCAGCGGATAGCCGGCCGCGCTGGTGACGACAGTGGAAAACTTGCGTTCGATCGGCACCACGGCATAGCGGCGAATGAACTCCACCGCGAGCAGATGGCTTTGCACCACTTCGCCGAAGTTCACGAACGACAGCTGGCGGTGCTCGTCGATGACGGTGTTCAGCGCCAGCGCGCCGCCGAGCATGCGCATGATCTCGAGCTGTTCCTCGTGCAGCGGATTGCCTTCGAGCACGCAATTCGCGGCGCGCGGATGCGCCATGAAGCGCGCGCTGTGAAACGTGGTGATGGTGTCCTTGTGCGCGACTCCGGGCGCGATCACCTTGCGCCCGCCCGAGTAGCCGGCCATGAAATGCGGTTCGACCAGGCCGGTCGCGATGCGCACATCGGCCTCGACAAAACGCCGGTCCAGCTTCACCGGCGTGCCGCGCGCCGTCGCGCCGAGATCGACATGGTCGGCGTCGTTGCGCGCGTAGTGGTTCACCACGCGCACCGTCTGCATCACCCAGGGGTCGCCCACCAGTTCCGCCAGTTCCTCGCCTTCGTTGGGCCGGTGCAGGCCGGTCGCGACGAGGATGGTGATGCCGCCGGCGGGAACGCCCGCATCGAGCAGCTGGCGCACCATGATCGGCAGGAACAGGCTGTTGGGCACCGGGCGCGTGATGTCGCACACCAGAATGCAGGCGCTGTTCGCGCCGCGCGCCAGTTCGGCCAGCGGCGGCGCGCCCACCGGT
>JAJZUK010000259.1 GCA_021847125.1 Pseudomonadota bacterium
GATTCACCGGAAACAGCGGGGGCGAAAGATAACGCATGAGGCGCGCCTGCAATCGCAGCGTGGCGCTGCCCGGACCCCAGATATGCACTTCGATGTCGGCTCGGTAGAGCGGGGCGAAAAATCCCAGCCCTTGGATGTGATCCATGTGCAGATGCGTCAACAGTATGTCCACGCGACGCAACGATTCTGGAATGGTCGCCGCCAGAGGACGGATGCCCGTGCCCGCGTCCAGCACCAGTACCGTGCCCTCGCGCCCGAGGACACCCACGCACGAGGTGTTTCCCCCGTATCGCGCCATCGCCGGGCCCGGCGTGGCGAGCGAGCCGCGTGTGCCCCACAGCGTGACCTGCATTTCAAATTTCCCAGAAAATCATCTGCGCGCCGAGGAACTGGCGTTCCTCGCCGATGAGCGGAAATGCCGTGATGTTCACATTGAGCCACTCCCGGTGCCCGCATTGCATCCACACCGTTCGTGAGTAGGGTTTGCGTTCGGAGAGCGCCATCATCATCGGCCGGCCCTCCTGCGCGATGGGCGTGTGCGCCTCGTCGGCGAGGGCGAAGCGCGCGCTCCACACGTCGGCGGGCATCTCTCCCGTTTCGTCGAAGCGTTGATCCAGAATCACCTCGGCCGGCTCGTTGTAGAAAATGAGCGTTCCGTCGGTGTCCACGATAAGAATGGGCGTGGCAAGGCTGCTGGCCAATTGCCGGGCCAATATCAGCTGTATGGGTTTGGGAGATGCCATAGCGTTGCCCTTCGAGAACAGATGGGGTCTTGCGCCGTGCCGGGCAGCACCCAGTACGAATCCCGCGACGCTGGCAAGCCCTCCAGCAAGGACCCGCGAGAATGCTTGATATTCGGGCGGGCTGCCTGCTACGCCTGCATTCGGTCCGGCATTCTCAGATCGACGACGACACAAAGATCCTCGCCGAACCGGCCTGCGCCGAGCTTTGCCATCGCTCTCTGCTCATGTTCCGACGAGTCCAAGCGCAGAAGGCAAACCGCTTGGCGTTTTCCGGCTTCGATCATGGTCAGGATATCCAGCTGGGTCACCGATCCGAATTCGGCGCAAAGGGTACGCAGCGCCGATTGCAGGCTGCCGACGTCGCTGCACTGTGTTAAGTCTTTCAACGCGCTATTCATGGCTCTTTCGCCTCCAATTTCGTCAGCACACCCTACGCGTGCTCAAGCTGCTACCCTAGCTCTTCTTCAATTCCTCGACCGCCTGCTTCACGTCGCCCACGCCCTTTTGCGCCTGCCCGGAAATCTGCTTTGAAAGCCCCTTGACCTGCTGTTCCTTGCTTCCAACCAGCTTGCCCGCTTGTTCCTGGACTTTGCCGACAACGTTCTTTGCCGCGCCTTTCACTTGGTCTTTGTTCATGTTCAATGGCTCCTGTTGTAAGCGCCGCACCCAGCGCGGTGAAAAAATGCCGAATATTCCCGTCAGGACACATTGGATACCTCCTCCGCGGGGCGTTCTGTGCGACAGCGCACGTACACAATAAAACGGCCGGTGTTGGTCCCGGGTTAGAATTGCGCCGATGAGCAAACCGGATTCCGCCGCGGGCAGCGCCCACACCCCGATGATGCAGCAATATCTGCGCCTGAAGGCGCAGCATCCGGACATTCTGCTGTTCTACCGCATGGGCGATTTCTACGAGTTGTTCCACGGCGACGCGGAAAAAGCCGCGCGGCTGCTCGACATCACGCTGACCACGCGCGGCGCTTCCGCCGGGGTGCCGATCAAAATGGCCGGCGTGCCCTACCACGCGGTCGAGCAGTATCTGGCCAAGCTGCTGAAGCTGGGCGAATCGGTGGCGATCTGCGAACAGATCGGCGACCCCAATACTTCCAAGGGGCCGGTGGAGCGCGCCGTCACCCGCATCGTCACCCCGGGCACGCTCACCGACTCCGCCCTGCTCGACGAGAAATCCGACAACCTGCTGCTCGCGCTCGCGGTGGAAAACAACAGCGTCGGCCTCGCCTGGTTGAGCCTCGCGAGCGGCGAACTGCGCGTGGCCGAGATGCCGCAGCGGCTGCTCGCGGGCGAGCTCACGCGGCTGCGCCCGGCGGAAATCTTGGTCGCCGATCGCGGCCCGCTCGCCGATTTGAACGTCACGGCCGCGCTGACGCGCCTGCCCGAGTGGCATTTCGACTACGCCGCCGCGCGCGAGCAATTGCTCAAGCACTTCAAGGTGCATACGCTCGCCGGCTACGGCTGCGAGGAACTGCGTCCGGCCATCGCGGCAGCCGGGGCGCTGCTCGAATACGCGCGCAAGACCCAGGGCCAGGCGCTGTCCCATGTGAACGCGCTGCGGCCGGAGCGGGCGGACGATTACGTGCGCATGGACGCGGCCACCCGGCGCAATCTGGAACTCACCGAAACGCTGCGCGGCACGCCCGCGCCCACCTTGTGCAGCCTGCTCGATGGCTGCGCCACCGGCATGGGCAGCCGCCTGTTGCGCCACTGGCTGCATCACCCCTTGCGCGACCGCGCCGTCCTCGCCAACCGCCACGAAGCGGTGGAACAACTCGCGCAGGCAAGCGGCACGGCCCTGGGCGACGCCCTGCGCCGCATTGCCGATGTGGAGCGCATCAGCGCGCGCATCGCCTTGATGAGCGCGCGGCCGCGCGACCTCTCCGGCCTGCGCGACACCCTCGCCGCCCTGCCCGCGCTCGCCGCGCTGCTCGAGGGCGCGAGCGCGCCGCGCCTCACGGAACTGCGCGCCGGGCTGGCGGTGCCGCCGGATTGCGCTTCGCTGCTCGAGCGCGCGATCCTGCCCGAACCCGCGTCGCTGCTGCGCGAAGGCGGCGTCATCAACGACGGCTACGACGCCGATCTCGACGAGCTGCGCGGCCTGCAGAACCATTCAAGCGAATTCCTGGTTGCGCTCGAAGCGCGCGAGCGCGAACGCAGCGGCATCCCCAACCTCAAGGTCGAGTACAACCGCGTGCACGGCTTCTACATCGAGGTCACCCACGCGCATGTGGAAAAAATTCCCGCCGATTACCGCCGGCGCCAGACGCTGAAGAACGCCGAGCGCTATATCACGCCGGAGCTGAAGACCTTCGAGGACAAGGCGCTGTCTGCCCAGGAGCGCGCACTGGCCCTCGAAAAAGCCCTGTACGAGCAGGTATTGGAAGCCTTGCAGCCGCATATTCCGGCGCTGCAGCGCATTGCGCGCAGCCTGGCGGAACTGGATCTGCTCGCTTCGTTTGCCGCAGACAGCCTGCGCCTCAACTGGTGCCGGCCGCAGTTCGTGCCCGATGCGCTGATCGAAATCGAGGCCGGCCGCCATCCGGTGGT
>JAJZUK010000260.1 GCA_021847125.1 Pseudomonadota bacterium
TGGCCACGCAGGGCCTGCGCACGGCGCTGGCCAGCCTGGATGCGCGCAGCCGCCGCATTATCGAGGCGCGCTGGCTGCGCGAGAAGAATCCGGCGACGCTGCACGACCTTGCGGCCGAATTCAAGGTTTCGGCCGAGCGCATCCGCCAGGTCGAGGCCAAGGCCATGCAGAAGATGAAAGGCCTGCTCGCAGCCGCCTAACCCTGCTGGAGCAGGGTGCGCAGATCGGCAGCCAGGTTCGCCCCGCCGTCGCCGTAGCGCGCGAACAGCCGCACCCTTCCCTGGGGATCGAACACATAACTGCCGGCGGTATGGTCCAGCGTATAGCTGTCGGGCGTGGGGCCGGGCTGCTTCTGGTAGTACACGCGGAATTCCTTGGCGGTCTTCGCCGTCGTCTCCAGGTCGCCGTATAGCCCGAGGAAGCTCGGATCGAACGCGGGCACATAGTTGGCGAGCAGCTCGCGCGTGTCGCGCTCCGGATCCAGCGTAACGAACAGCACCTGTACGCGCTTCGCGTCCGCACCGAGCTGCTGCATCGCCGCCTTCAATTCGGCCATGGTGGTCGGACAGACGTCGGGACATTGCGTATAGCCGAAAAACATCACCACCACCTTGCCGCGAAAATCCGCGAGCGTGCGCACCTGACCGTGGTGGTCGGTCAGGCGGAAATCGTGGCAGCAGTCGCTGCCGGTCACGTCGGTGTTCTTGAAACTCGGCTGCAGCGCGTCGCAGCCCGCAAGCAGGAATACGATGAACGCTGCGCCGATCAGGCGCAGAAACGCTAGAGGCCATTTCGAATTTACCGAAATGGCCTCTAATTTAGGGGAGTATGAGGGGAGACGCCCCGAAGGAAGTCCCGTTGAGGGATATCCCCTCATATGGAAATTGGCTTTAGACATAGTGGTCGATGAGCAGCGCGCTGAACAGACCGGCAAGATAGAGCACGGAGTAGCGGAACGTCTGCTGCGCCAGGCGGTCGCTGTAGGCGGTGTAGATCCGCACCGCGTAATACAGGAATATGCCGTCCAGGATCAGCACCGTCGCGAGATAAATCCAGCCGCTCATGCCGTAGATGAAGGGCAGCAGCGTGCTCGCGATCAGGATCAGCGTATACAGCAGCACATGCAGGCGCGTGAATTTCTGCCCATGCGTGACCGGCAGCATGGGCAAGCCCGCGCGGGTGAAGTCGTCCGTGCGGTACAGCGCCAGCGCCCAAAAATGCGGCGGGGTCCAGGCATAAATGATCAGCACCAGCAGCAGCGCCTCGGGCGCCACCTGCCCGGTGACCGCAGTCCAACCGAGCAGCGGCGGCATCGCCCCGGACAGCCCGCCGATGACGATATTCTGCGGCGTGGCGGGCTTGAGCAGAATCGTATAGATGATGGCGTAGCCGACGAAGGTGCCGAACGTGAGCCACATGGTGAGTGCATTGACGTAGCGGTAGAGCAGCAGCATGCCGATGCCGCCGATCACGCCCGCGAACACGACCGTCTGCAGGGAGCTCAGCTCGCCGCGCGGCAGCGGGCGCGCGCGCGTGCGCGCCATCTTCGCGTCGATCTCCTGTTCGATCAGGCAATTGATCGCGAACGCTGCGCCCGCGAGCAGGGCGATGCCCGCAGTTCCGGCGAACAGCACGCGCCAGGGCACCATGCCCGGCGTGGCGAGGAACATGCCGATCACCGCGCAGAACACGGCCAGCATGGTTACGCGCGGCTTGGTCAGCGCGTAGAACTGGCGCATGCGCTGCGCGGTGTCGTGCAAAACGAGCTGTGTGGCCATGAGTCTAGCGGGGAGCAGAGGGAGGAAAGTTTATCACGCCCGCTGCGCTAGCCTATGCGCGAGGCGCGCAGCAGGCGCGCGAGATCCTTGTACATCTTGCGCGGATCGGCGTTCTTCGGAAAGCGCAGCATCAGGTTGCCGTGCGGGTCTATCAGGTAGATATGGTCGCGCGCCCCGCCCGCCGGCGGAAACTCGGCGACGATCGGACTGCCGCCCGCGCGCAGCATGTGCGTGCCGTCGTATTCGCGCAGCAGCAGCGTTTCCAGCGGCGCCTCGTCCAGGATCAGCCACACGCGTTCGACGCGCTCCATCTCGCGCCCTTGCGCCAGGCGCACTTGACGCATGTCGTACAGCTTCGCTTGGCAGGCCGCGTCGCAGCCGGCCCGATCCAGCTGCAGCAGTACCCATTTGCCCCGCAGCGCGGACAGTTTGTACGGGCGCCGGTCGAGCAGGCGCAGCGGCGGGTCGCTCAGCACATGCGCGGCTATGAGCTCGCCGTAGTTCGCGCCGCCCTGGGGCTGCCAGTAAAAATAGACGATCACGGCGGCGACAAACGGCGCGAGGCACAAGGCCGCGATCGCGAGCATGGTCCTGCGTCCGCGACGCGGATCAGGCCGGGCGTTTGAAGCTGAGCGCGACATAGGTGATCAGGATGGCGGTTGCAAGCGCGTACCACTGGAAGGCATAGCCGCGGTGCATGTTCACGCCGGTGTCCGGCTTGCCCCAGGCGCGCACCAGGCCGTCGGCCGCGTCGCTGGTCTGCTGCAGCACGATCGGCTGCAGTTTTAGCCCGGACCACTTGGCATAGCGCCCGAGCACGAGGTTCTGCCACACGCTGCCTTCCACGGTCTTCGCATCGAGTTCGAAAAAATGGCTGCTCGGCACCATCGCGATGCCCTCCACGCTGGCGCTTGCGGCCGGCAGCGGGATCTGCGGCAGGATATCGCGCCGCAGGCCTGCATTGACCCAGCCGCGATTGATCAGCACGTACCTATCGCCGCCGGCTATTTTCAGCGGCGTGAGCACCTGGTAGCCCACTTTGCCATCGAGCACTTTGTTGTCGAGCAGGATCGTGTATTTGGGCAAATACTCGCCGCGCACGCTGACCCGCCGGAATTCGTAGTCGTGCGCGTCGACCGGCTGCGCCGGCAGCGTCAGCACGGCATGGCGTGCGGCGTCATCCAGATCGCGCGCCAGTGCGATCTTTTCCTCGGCGCGGCGCGTCTGCCAATTGCCCAGGGAAACAGTCAGCGCAATGCCGGCGAGCGCCGCCAATCCGGGCAGGAACGCGGGACGAAAACGACGGTTTCCTAGCATGAGAGGGAGGCTTTTCTGGCAACGCTGATTTGACTGGGATACACTCGCAAAATTCCGTCGGCACCTGCAATGAGAATCGTCGTCATACTGTTCATCATACTGATCCTGGCCAGCCTGGGCTCGGCGCTGTTCTTCCTGATCAAGGACCGCGGCGGATCCAAGCGCACCGCCAGGGCCCTGGCCATGCGCGTCGGCTTGTAGATC
>JAJZUK010000261.1 GCA_021847125.1 Pseudomonadota bacterium
TACCGCGTTTCGCGGCTATGCCGAAGTCGAGGCCGCCAAATTGGGTGTCGAAGGTCGCGGTTTCCTCGCTTTTCTCGAGGGCGCCAAGGTGCTCACGCCGCTGCTGCGCGAGATCATCATCGAGCGCGCGATGGCGCTCACCGAAGACAGCGTCAGCATCGAGAAGCTGAAAGTGATCGTGCTCATGGTTCTATGGAGCCAGCAGCACGCGATCGATTCGCTCATTCTGGAAGAACTGCTCTCCGATCGCGCGCAATTGCTCATGCATTGAGCTCGCATCGCGCAATTAAGTCGCTGTTTCCCTGAACTTTGTCACGGCGCGTCGCCGTGTCTCCTTGCTTCGCCCTCTGGTTTGCACTTATCATGCTGCCGCTTGCTGCCCTGGGCAGATCAATATTAATTGAGCCTGCACACGCAAGCCTGACCACACCATGACAAAAAAACTCATCATTGCCGAGAAGCCCTCTGTCGCGAACGACATCGCGCGCGGCCGAATTCACGAGCGCGCGCCCGCGCACTGACGGCAGCTTATGGCCAAGAAACTCATCATTGCAGAGAAGCCCTCCGTCGCGAACGACATTGCGCGGGCATTGGGCGGCTTCACCCGGCACGGCGATTATTTCGAGAGCGAGGACTATGTGCTGTCCTCGGCGATCGGCCATCTGCTCGAACTCGTCGCCCCCGAAGGGGTGGAGGTCAAGCGCGGCAAGTGGTCGTTCGCGAATTTGCCGGTGGTCCCGCCGCACTTCGACCTGAAGCCGATCGAGCGCACCGAGGACCGGCTCAAGCTGCTGCTGAAGCTGCTCAAGCGCAAGGACGTCACCGGCGTCATCAACGCCTGCGACGCGGGACGCGAAGGCGAACTGATTTTCCGCTACATCATGCAGCATGCCAACAACAAGAAGCCGATCCAGCGCCTGTGGCTGCAATCGATGACGCAGGGCGCGATCCGCGAAGGCTTCGAAGCGCTGCGCAGCGACAAGTCCATGCTGCCGCTCGCCGATGCCGCCGTGTGCCGTTCCGAGTCCGATTGGCTCATCGGCATCAACGGCACGCGCGCGATGACCGCGTTCAATTCCAAGGAGGGCGGCTTCTACAAGACCACGGTCGGCCGGGTGCAGACGCCTACGCTCGCGATCCTGGTCGAGCGCGAAGACCGCATCCGGAAGTTCGTGTCGCGCGACTACTGGGAACTGCATGCAACGTTCGCGGCCGCCGCCGGCAGCTACAGCGGGCGCTGGTTCGACGAGAAGTTCGCCAAGGCGGCGAAGGAAGAGGATGCGGAAGCCAGGCCCGAGCGCCTGTGGGATGCGGCGCGCGCCGAGGCGCTGCGGCAGAAGTGCGAGGGCAAGCCCGGCATCGCCACCGAGGAAGCCAAGCCCACCACGCAGATCTCGCCGCTGCTGTTCGACCTGACCAGCCTGCAGCGCGAAGCCAACGGGCGCTTCGGCTTTTCCGCGCGCACCACGCTGTCGCTGGCGCAGGCGCTGTATGAAAAGCACAAGGTGCTGACTTACCCGCGTACCGATGCGCGCGCGCTGCCCGAAGATTATCTGCCCACGGTCACCTCCACCATGGAAATGCTCGCGGGCAAGGCCAAGGGCAAGGACAAGAGCGAGGGCGTCGCGGCCTACGCGCCGTTCGCGCGCCAGGTGCTGAAGGAAGGCTGGGTCAAGCCGAGCAAGCGCATTTTCGACAACACCAAGATCTCCGACCACTTCGCCATCATTCCGACGCTGCAGGCGCCGGGCAATCTGTCCGATGCCGAAGCCAAGCTCTACGACCTGGTGGTGAAGCGCTTTCTCGCGGTGTTCTTTCCCGCGGCCGAGTTCCTGGTCACCACGCGCATCACGCGCGTCGAGGGCGAGCCGTTCAAGAGCGAGGGCCGGGTGATGGTGAAGCCGGGCTGGCTCGCGATCTACGGCCGCGACACGGAAAAAGACGATGCGCTGATGGTCGCGATCAGCGAAGGCGAAAAGGTCAAGACGACCGAAGTCGAAGTCAGGGCCAACCAGACCAAGCCGCCGGCGCGCTTCTCGGAGGCGACGCTGCTCTCGGCGATGGAGGGCGCGGGCAAGCTGGTCGAGGACGAGGAATTGCGCGAGGCGATGAGCGAGAAGGGCCTGGGCACGCCGGCGACGCGCGCGTCGATCATCGAAGGCCTCATTTTCGAGGACTATGTCCACCGCAACGGACGCGAGCTCGTGCCCACGCCCAAGGCGTTCTCGCTCATGTTCGCGCTCGGCCATTTTGGCATCACCGAGCTCACTTCGCCCGAGCTGACCGGCGAATGGGAATTCAAGCTGAAGCAGATGGAGCGCGGCGAGCTCGGCCGCGCTGAGTTCATGGAGCACATCGTCGGGGCCACGCGCGAGCTGGTCGGCGCGATCAAGAAGGGCGACATACCCGACACCGCGTTTCTCACGCTCGAGGCGCCCTGCCCCAAATGCGGCGGCAAGGTGCAGGAGAACTATCGCAAGTTCCAGTGCCAGGCCTGCGACTTTGCCATCTGGAAAGTGGTCTCCAGCCGCGAGTTCGCGCCCGAGGAGATCGAGGAGCTGATCGCCAAGCACAGCGTCGGTCCGCTGCAGGGCTTCCGCAGCCGCATGGGCAAGCCGTTCGCGGCCGTGGTGCGCCTGTCGCCCGAATTCAAGGCCGAATTCGATTTCGGCCAGGCGGCCGACGGTTCCGAGGCAGCGCCGGATTTCACCGGTCTGGAACCGCTGGGCCCCTGCCCCAAGTGCAAGGCGCGCGTGTTCGAGCAGCCGATGGCGTATGTGTGCGAGAAAAGCCTGGGACCGGACAAGAGCTGCGACTTCCGCTCCGGCCGCATCATCCTGCAGCGGACCATGGAGCGCGAGCAGATGCAAAAATTGCTGGCCACGGGCCGGACCGATCTGCTGCATCGCTTCATCTCCAAGAAAGGCCGTCCGTTCTCGGCCTTCCTGGTGCGCGGCGCGGACGGCAAGGTCGGCTTCGAGTTCGCGCCGCGCGCGGCCAAGCCGGGCAAGGCCGCGGCCGAACCCACCGAGGCCAAAGCCGCGGAGCCGAAACCGGCCGCGATCAAGCACGCGGTGAAGACGGCGCTGAAGACTGCCGCGAAGACGGCCACCAAGGCTGCCGCAAAGACCGCGGCGAAAACGCCGGCCAAGACCGCTGCCAAGACTGCGGCCAAGACGGCAAAGCCGCGCAAGCGCGCAGGCTAGTCGCGTTCAGGCTGCGCCGAGGCTGCGCGCCAGCGTCCGCACGACCCGGTCCATCTTCTCCGCATCCAGATCGAGGTG
>JAJZUK010000262.1 GCA_021847125.1 Pseudomonadota bacterium
GCCGCGCGCCTTGATCGCATGCGCCCGGTCGCACAATTCCTGCAGCTGGCGGTCCTCGATGCCGTGCGCGCGCAGCGCCTCCGCGGTGCGCAGCAGATAGTCGATGCCGGGCCCCATGCGGCCGTGGCAGGTCGTCAGGCGCTCGATGATGGTTTCCGGCGGCAAGCGCCCGGCATAGGCCGCACCCGCGCGGTTGATGGTGAACGTGATGGCGCGAAAGCGGGTGTCGCCGTCGCTTACCTGCACCCAGCGCGGAATATAGGCGCCGGTCATCATTTCGCGCCGCCAGACGAGGCGCAGTTCGTTCTCGACCTGATCGGCAGCGATGCGGTAGGCGATGCCGCGGCAGCGGCCGCCCCGATCCAGGCCCAGCACCAGCCCGGGCCGGTCCGGCGTGCCGCGGTTGATGCGCGACCACAGGCAGAAGCTGCGGTGATAGCCGTGGGTGGTGACGACGCGCTTCTCCTCGAACGGGAACAGAGGATTCCATACCAGCGAGCCGTAGCCGAACACCCAGCAGTCCTCGTCGACATTGCGCGCATCGAGGATCTGCCACAGGGATTCTTCCAACTCCGCGTCGCTGAGCAGATGCTGGCCTAGCGGCGTCAGCGCCAGCTCCTGGCGGATGCGGTTGCGTTCGAGGTCGGCGCGGGTGAGGCTCATGCCGCTTTGGCTGTCTGCTCCGGTGCTGCGTTGAATTTCTGCAGCAGTTCGGCGCGCTGCTTTTGCGCTTGCTTGAGATGGCGCATTTTGACGTGGCCGTAGCCGCGGATCAGCTCGGGCACGCTCGCGATGTCGACCGCGAGCGCGTGGTTCGCCGGCGTGAGCTTGCCCAGCAGTTGTTCCACGGTAGCGGCGTATTCGACGATCAACGCGCGCTCGCCGCATCGTTCCGCGCTGCGGCCGAAGATATCGAGCGCGCCGCCGCGCAGGCCTTTCATTTTCGCCAGCAGCCGGAACGCGCGCATCATCCACGGGCCATAGGTGGATTTTTTCGCTTCGCCCGTTGCCGGGTCGGGCTTGTTCAGCAGCGGCGGCGCGAGATGGAACACCACTTTGTAGTCGCCCTCGAACATGCCTTCGATTTTCTGCATGAAGGCCGGATCGGAGTGCAGCCGCGCGACTTCGTACTCGTCCTTGTAGGCCATGAGTTTGGCGTAATAGCGCGCGACCGCTTCGGCGAGCTTGCTGTCGCCGATTTTCTCGGTCTCGAGCTTGCGCACTTTCTCCACCAAGGCTTGGTAGCGCGCCGCGTAGGCGGCGTCCTGATAGGCGGTCAGGAATTGGACCCGGTTTGCGACCAGTTCGTCGAGGTTGCGCGACAGATGCTGGCTGATGGGAATGACCTCTCCTGGCGTAGCGATTTTTTCCACGCGTGCAGGATCCACCGCGGCGCGCCGCCCCCAGACGAAGCTCTTCAGATTGAATTCGACCGCGACGCCATTGAGTGCGATCGCCTTTTCCACCGCGGCGGCGGAGAGCGGCGTCCAGCCTTTTTGCAGGGCATAGCCGAGCATGAACATATTGGTGGCGATGGAATCGCCCATGAGGCTGGTCGAGATGCTGCCGGCGGATATGAAGTCGACATTGTTCTTGCCGCAGTTCGCGGCGATGTCCTGCAGCAGCTTGGCGCCCGGCAGCTGCCAGTTCGGATTGCGCACGAAATCCGCGGTCGGCGCAGTGGTGGCGTTGATCACCGCGTGCGTTTTGGGCGCGCTCATCTTGGCCAGCGCCTCCGGGCTTGCCGCGACCACGAGGTCGCAGCCGATCACCAGGCTCGCCTCGCCGGTGCCGATGCGCGCCGCGTGCAGGTCTTCGGGCGTTTGCGCAATGCGCACATGCGACATCACCGGCCCGCCTTTTTGCGCCAGGCCCGACATGTCGAGCACGGTCACGCCCTTGCCCTCGACGTGCGCCGCCATCGCCAGGATCTGGCCTATGGTGACGACGCCGGTGCCGCCGATGCCGGTCACGAGCACGCCGTAGGCCCGGTCTATCGCGGCCGGCATCGGTTCGGGCAGCGCCGGGAAATCGTCGGCTGTTTTCGCCGCCCCCGCCTTGCCCTGCTTCAGCCTGCCGCCCTCCACCGTGACGAAGCTGGGGCAGAAGCCTTTGACGCAGGAATAATCCTTGTTGCAGGTGGACTGGTTGATGGCGCGCTTGCGCCCGTATTCGGTCTCCAGCGGTTCCACCGACAGGCAATTGGATTTGTCGCTGCAATCGCCGCAGCCTTCGCACACCATGTCGTTGATGACGACGCGCTTGGCCGGATCGGGGAATGCGCCGCGCTTGCGCCGGCGGCGTTTCTCCGAGGCGCAGGTCTGGTCGTAAATGACGGCCGATACTCCGGTGAGTTCGCGCAGTTCGCGCTGCACGGCGTCGAGTTCGTCGCGGTGGCGCACGGTCACGCCCGGCGCCCAGTTGACGCCCGCCGGATATTTTTCCGGCTCGTCGGTGACGATGACGATGGGATTCACGCCTTCGGCGGCGATCTGGCGCGAGATCGATGCCGGATCCATCGGGCCATCGTGCTTCTGGCCGCCGGTCATCGCGACGGCGTCGTTGAACAGGATCTTGTAGGTCATGTTGACCTTGGCCGCGCAGGCGGCGCGGATCGCCATCAGGCCGGAGTGGTAATAGGTGCCGTCGCCGAGGTTGGCGAAAATATGCTTGGTGTTCGAGAACGGCGCCTGGCCAATCCAGGGCGCGCCTTCGCCGCCCATGTGGGTGAAGGTCGAGGTGTTGCGGTCCATCCACACGGCCATGAAGTGGCAGCCGATGCCGGCAGTCGCGCGGCTGCCCTCGGGCACGCGCGTGGACGTATTGTGCGGGCAGCCGGAGCAGAAATAAGGCTGGCGCACGGTCGGCGCCTGCGGCTGCGCCAGCGCTTTCTCCTTGAATTCGAGAAACGCAAGGCGCTCGCGGTAACGCGGGCCCAGCTGCTGGTCCATGCCGAGTTTTGCCAGACGGCCGGCGAGGGCCTTGGCAATCATCGCCGGTGAAAGCTCGTAGCTCGCCGGCAGCAGCCAGGTGCCGGCGGGCTGACCCGCGGCATGGCTCCATTCGCCGTTGTCGTCGAACTTGCCCACCACGCGCGGAGGTCTGCTGTCGGCGCGCCAGTCGTAGAGCTCTTCCTTGAGCTGGTATTCGATCAGCTGGCGTTTTTCTTCGACCACCAGGATTTCTTCCAGGCCCTGCGTGAATTTGCGCGCGCCCTGCGGCTCCAGCGGCCAGCTCATGGCCACCTTGTATACGC
>JAJZUK010000263.1 GCA_021847125.1 Pseudomonadota bacterium
CGCCGAGTTCGCGCAGGGCGCCCGCGAGGCGTGCGCTCTCCCCGGCGAGCGCCGCATAGGCGAGCGGTCGGTCGCGGTCGAGCAGCGCCCCGGGCGCGGCGGCGAGAAAAGCAGGCAGGGTTTCGACGGGCATGCGCGCGAGGGTAATCCCGCTGCGGCCGGTGTGCAAGAAGCCGGCGGCAGGTGGGCGGCGGGAGCGACTCTGTTCCGGCCCTCCGAACTGGTTCAGGCCGGCTGCATATCCGGCAGCTTTGCCTCGCCGTGGACGGTCCAGACGGTATGGACCACGGCTTCGTGTTCATCCCGCAGGGGGAAGACGCACGCCGAAAGCAGCATCACGGTGCCGTCCTTGCAGCGCTCCGGGTATTTGCCCTGCCACGCCAGATCCCCGCTGAGCGATCCGAGGATCTCATTGAACAGGCCTTCCGATGGCATTCCGGCTCGGGTAGCGTCGACGCTGCGCCCCACGACGTCGCCGGGCGCGTAGCCGGTCAATGCCGTATACGCCTTGTTGACGAACTCGATCCGGCCGGCGCCGTCGCAAATCAGGATGGCTTCGGCCAGGCGATCGTATGCTCTTGCGACAAGACGCAGATCGGCGTCTGCGCGCGCCCGGGCGCTCAAGTTGCGCGACACCAGAACGATCATCTGCAATTCCCCGGACTCGTCATGCACCGGATTGCCGTCGCACTCAGCCAGCAGCAGCTCTCCCTGGGCAGGCATCATGTGCAGTTTAGTGCGCTCGCTCTGCGGCGCGCCCAGCAGGACGGCGAGGAAGGCACTGGCTCGCTCACGGTCATGCGGATGAACGAGATCGACCCAGTCGCGCCCCTCCATGTAGGCGCGGGGCGAGAAGTACAGCGCGTGCGACGGGCTGGCGTAACGGAACTTGCCTTTGGCGTCCAGCACCGCGACCAAGTCGCCGGCGTGCTCGGCGATGAAGCGAAATTGCGTTTCACTGCTGCGCAGCACGCGCCGGGTGCGTACGAGGCGTGAATTCTGCTCGTGCAGGTACAGGCCCAGGGAAACGACGTAGGCGACGATGCCCACAAAACAAAGTGCCGTCACCAGCACTCCGGTGGCCAAGTGGAATTCGTGGCCGCCCAGCGCACTCATGACGGCCATGCCGCCGACAAACGCGAGCAGCCCCGATAGAACACGCTTGCTGCCGCCGCAGACGGCGTTGTTCAGGCTGATTGCGAGCAAGGCGCCGCAGCTCGGCCATAGCGCGAATTGCATTTGCGCCACCCACACGCCCATCAATACCGAGTCTGCGCTCAGGTTTCTGAACTCGGCGCGTTTGGAGTCGACCGCGAGGCGCGCATGCAGATAGGCCAGATGCGGGTAGGCGAGCAGCGTCAGCACGGCGAGGATGCTGGTGCGTACGTCCATGCCGCGCTCGGCCATGAGCGCACATACGATCAGAAACGAGTACGCAAACGATCCGGTTCTCGAGACATAATTGACCTGCGCGATGCGATGCGCGGATGGAAGCCGTATTGTCATCTGATCTCCCTCGGCTTGAATCGATCAAGCTAAGCAACTGTTCGAATAGCGGGCGATGCGCCCGGGCACTATCGAGCACGGTCTCCGGTTCTCCGGGATGTCGAAATTGCGACATCTGTGACCAAAAGTTCGCGCACATTGCGTTCTATTGCCCACTACACGACTCTCCGGATAGGAACAGACGGTTAATGCAATAATCATGCCATAGGTGGTGCGCACCGAGCACGCAGCGCAGCCGGCGCCAGCGCCGCTGCTCGCAGCGCAACGCAAGAAGCGGGTGGCATGCCGCCGTGATCGCCTGTAGAGTGCGCGCTGCACTTTGAGGCTATTCAAAATGAGGGGTTGGTTCCCCTCGTGCCCCCGTAAATCAGAGGCCGTTTCGGTAATTCTGAATCGGCCTCTATGTACTGGCCCTATCCGCTTGGCGGAGGGGACGATGAGAACATGCGCCCCGCCGACTTGAGCCGCCTGGTCCTGCTTGCCGCCACCTGGGGCGGTTCCTTCCTGTTCGTGCGCATGGCAGTGGGCGCGATCGGACCGGCGTGGCTGACCGAGTTGCGCGTGGGCATCGCCGCCGTCGCGATGCTGATCTATGCGCGCACCGCGGGCTTTGAACTCAAGCCGCGGCAGAACTGGCGCGCCTACCTGGTGCTGGGCATGCTCAATACGGCCCTGCCCTGGGGGCTGTACGCCTGGTCGGGCAAATACATCGGCGCCTCCTACATGGCCATACTCAATGCCGCGGCGCCCTGGTTCGCCGCGATCTGCGGCGCGATCTGGCTCGGAGAAACACTCTCCCGGCGCAAAGTTCTTGGGCTGGCGCTGGGCATGCTGGGCGTGGCGCTGCTGGTCGGCTTCGGCCCGATCGCGGTGAGCGCGCAAGTGCTGCTGGCGGTGCTCGCCTGCATCGCGGCCACCGCCTGCTACGCGCTGGCAGGGGTGTACGTGAAACTGCGCGCCGGCGGGCTTGCGCCGCGCGCGCTGACCGTGGGCAGCCTGGTCGCCGCGAGCCTCGTCGTCATGCCCTTCCTGCCGGCGCCGCCGCCGGCCACCGCGTTCACCTGGCAGGTGACGCTCGCGGTACTCGGCATCTCGCTCGTATGCAGCGCCGCGGCCTATCTGATCTATTTCCGCCTGATCGCCGACATCGGACCGACGCGGACCTTCACCGTGACTTTCCTGATCCCGGTGTTCGGCACGCTCTGGGGCGCCCTGTTCCTGGGCGAACCGGTCGGCGTGAGCACCCTCGCCGGCGGCGCGCTGATCGTCATCGCCACGGCGCTGGTGCTGGAAATCGGCAAACCGAGCGCGGCGGACGCTAGAATACGTGCATGGAGATAGCCCGGCGCCGCTGGTTCGACTCCCTGCTCGCCTGGTATTTTGTCAGCGTCTGGGGCTCGGGCTTCATCGCCACCAAGGTCGGACTGCAATACGCCGCACCGTTCACCTTCCTCACCCTGCGCTATGTCTTCGGCCTCGCCTGCCTGATCCCGCTGGTGCTGGTATTGCGCCCGGAATGGCCGGCCACACGCGCCGAATTCGCGCACGTCCTGGCGGCGGGCCTGTTGATGCATGCGGCCAACCTGGGCGGCAGCCACTACGCGCAATACCTGGGCATGAGCGCCGGCATCACCGCGCTGATCCTAGCGGTGCAGCCGCTGCTCACCGCGCTGATCGTGTCGCGCTGGATGCACCAGCGCCTGAGGCCGCGCCAGTGGCTGGGCGTGGCCCTGGGCCTCGAGA
>JAJZUK010000264.1 GCA_021847125.1 Pseudomonadota bacterium
GCCTCAGCGTTTGTTGCGGATCGGGATATTCATTTCCTCGATCTTGATTTCACGCACCAGTTCCGGCACGCCCCAGGCGAACGCGGGGTCGACCTTGATCTTGAAGTGATACATGGACTGCAGCGCCTGGTGGTCTTCCTTGCGGAACACCATCTTGCCCTTGGGCGTTTCGAAGGACATGCCTTCCATCGCGGTAATCAGCTTTTCGGTGGCGGTATTGCCGCCGGTCTTCTTCAGGGCTTCCACCACCGCTATCCCGGCCGACATGCCGCCCGCGGTGAAGAAATCGGGCGGCGTCTTGAACTTCTTGTAATGCTCCGCCACCAGCCACTCGTTCACTTTGTTCTTGGGAATGCCGAAGTAATAATAGGTCGCGCCCTCCATGCCGGGGAAGTTCTTGTACGCGGCCATCGCCGGCAGGATGTTGCCGCCGGTCGCGCTTTCTATGCCCTAGCGCTCCGGACCGAGGCCGGCGATCTTGAACGGGTTTCCGGCCCCGGCCCAGATGATGAATATGACCTTGCGGCCGGGTTTGTCCTTGAGCGCATCGAACAGGCGCTGCGCGCCGGCGGTGAAATCGGTGGTGCTGGTCGGCAGGTACTCCTCGTGCACGATCTTGGCATGCTTCAGCGCGTCCTTGAACGCCTTGACCCCGTCGCGGCCGAACGCGTAGTCCTGCGCCAGCGTCGCGACCGACACCCCGTCCTTGTCCAGGGCGACGGCATTGGAAATCGCGTCCTGCGAGGAATTGCGGCCGGTGCGGAAAATGTAGCGGTTCCATTTGTCGCCGGTAATCGAATCGGCCACAGCCGGCTCGACCAGCAGAATCTTCTTGTATTCCTCGGCCACCGGCAGCATCGCCAGCGCCACGCCCGAGCCCGTCGGCCCGATCGCGATATCGGCCTTGTCGTCGGCAAAGGCCGAAGCCAGTTGGGACTTGCCCACGTCGGGCTTGAACTGGCTGTCCTTCTCGATCACCACCAGCTTGCGGCCATTGACCTTCATGGTGCCGCCGGTCGCGTATTCCAGGCCCATCATCAGCCCTGTCTGGGTCTGCTTGGCATAGGCCTCCAGCGCGCCGGTCTTGTCGTAGACATGGGCGATCTTGATGTCCTGCGCGTAGGCCAGGCCGGCGCACAGGGAAAGCGCGAAACCGGCGATGACTGAATGTCTGATCTGCATGATTCCTCCTTTGAATTGTCTGTAATCCAGAACCGGGCCGGCGCAAGCGACTGCGCTTCAACGGCAATGCTACCGGAATAGGAGCATATCCTGTTCGCATAGTTCTGGCCTTTCACCCCCCGAAAGGGTGGAAAATACGGGATATGGTGAAACGCCGCCTGCCCACCCCGCCGCTGACCAAGCTGGCCCCGCCCTCGAGCGAGGCGCTGCTGCTCGCGCGCCCGGAGGTGCTCGCCGTGTTCTGCGAACTTCGTACCAAGAAACTGGCGCTGGTCACCGCGCCCAGCGGATCGGGCAAGTCGACGCTGATGTCGCAGGGCTACCTGGCGCTCGCGGCCCAGGGCATGGACGCCTGCTGGCTGTCGCTGGATGCGTCCGACAACGACGTGCAGCGCTTCTGCTCCAGCCTGATTGCCGCGGTACAGCGCGCACGCCCGGCGGCCGGCGCCGAAGCCTACGAGATGATGCGCGCGGCGGCGCGCGTGCCGTTGCAGGAGGTGATGGCGAGCCTGATCAACGACCTCACCACCAGCGCGTCCCCGCTGGCGATTTTTCTCGACGACTTCCAGGAGATCACCGATGGCGCGGTGCAATCCGCGGTCAGCTATCTGCTGCAGTATTCGGCTGCCAGCATCCATATCGCGATCGCCAGTCAAACCCAGCCGCCGCTGGCGATCGCGCGCCTGCGTGCGCGCGGCGCGGTGCTCGAACTGGGCTTTGCCGAATTGCGCTTTTCGCCGCTGGAAATCCGCGACTATTTGCGCGGGCTGAAACAACTCCGGGTATCGGAGGCGCAGATCAGCATGCTGACGGAGCAGACCGAGGGCTGGATCGGCGGCTTGCAGCTGGCGACCATCGCCCTGGCGCAGCGCGAAACTGCCGCGCCGCCTCTGGCCCTTGATGCGGGAGAGCGCAGCGGCGTCGCCAGTTTCGCCGATTACCTGCTCGAGGACATCGTGTCGCGGCAATCGCCCGAGCTGCGCGAGTTCGTCAATCGCACCGCTGTGCTCGATCAGTTCAGCGTACCGCTGGCCAATGCCGTCACCGGCCAGCGCGACGGCCACGCGCGCATCCTCGAGCTGGAGCGCGCCAACCTGTTCATCCTGCGCCTGGACCAGGACCGGATCTGGTACCGCTACCATCATCTGTTTTCGGTGTTCCTGCGCCAGCGCCTCAAAGCGAGCGACCCGGAGCTGCTGAAATCGCTGTACCAGCGGGCCTGCGACTGGCTCGCCGCCAACGATCTGCCCGCCGACGCGCTGCGCTACGCCCTGCGCAGCGGCTTGTACCCGACGGCGGTGCGGCTGCTCGAGCGCCACGGGCGCAATCTGCTGCGCGAAGGAAACCTGAAGGAGCTGCACGGCTGGCTGGAGGCCTTGCCGCATTCGGCGCTTGCGCGCTCGGCCACCCTGTGCGCGCTTGAGGCCTGGACCCATCTGTACCTCGGCGACGCGATCGCCGTGGACCGCTCGCTGCGCGCGGCCGAACTCGCGCTCGAGCGCACCGGCCCGGGTCGGCGCTCCGCCGCGGGGCTGCCCACGCTGCGCGCCGAATTGCAGATCGTGCGCACCATGAGCGGGGTGACGCGCTACGACCTGCCTGATGTCAGCGGACTCAAGAAGGACTTGCCGCAGGCCTTTGGACCCGAAGATCCGCTGCAGCGCGCCTACGCCCACGTGGTGTTGGGCTACGCCGAGCGGCTGGCCGGACGGCTCGAGGGCGCGCGCGGGCAATACATCGAAGCGGCGCGCATTTCCGAAGCCAGCGAGGAAGCGGTGGTGAACCTGATGGCGCGCTACAACATCGCCATTGTCGACTACCTGCGCGCGCGCCCGGACACCGCCGCCGGCGAGCTCGCGCAATGGCTGCGCGATGCGCACAACCGGCGCTGGCTCAGAACCGGCAGCGCCGGCTTTCTGCGCACGGCCCTGGCCATCATGCGGCTCGAATTCAACGAAACTGCGGCGGCGCTGCGCGGCGATGTGGCCGCCCTGCCACCGGCGGGGACGGGACCGGCTACCAATCCCGCTGCGGACGCTGCCGCAGCTGCCCGGCAGCGCGCCGAAC
>JAJZUK010000265.1 GCA_021847125.1 Pseudomonadota bacterium
CCGGCGATGGAGAGGACTGACGAGCCGCCGTGGATGCCGATTTTTTTCGCCTGTTCCAGCAACCATTCATACAGCAGAATGTGATGGTGTTTCCTGTTTTCGTGCACGTAAAACCTGAGATAAATTCCTTTTGCCATGTTCACTCCCATGTCGTCTGCTTGCCGCAATAAGTGCCGTGGCCGCGACGCTGCACGCTTGCGTTCAACGCTTGAGCACCATGCCTATCATCGCGATGCCGACGAGCGTCATCAATACCGAACCGATGACGTGGGCAGCTACGATAGTGGCGGTCCACCCATATTGCTCGTGCGAAATCAGCGTAGCCGTCTCGGCGGAAAACGTGGAAAAGGTCGTGAGTCCGCCGAGGAACCCAGTCGTCAGAAGCAAGCGCATTTCCGGCGGCAGGCTATCGAAATGGGTCATGAAACCCATCGCCAAGCCCATGAGCCAACCGCCGAGGAGATCGCCCGCGAGGGTGCCCAGCGGCAGAGTGGGAAAAATCGGATTGAGCAGCATGCCCAGCCACCAGCGCAGCCAGGCGCCTGCAGCAGCTCCACCGCCGACGGCAATCAATCCGGAAATGGACACTTGTATCCCCTGTTATTGTTAGAGACTGCGGGAGAACAAGCGGCGAGGTAGGAATAGATGCTCACCTACGCAGCCGCCATCACTCCGGCGGTTAAGTAGGCATCATCAGCCTTGCGGCGGTTAAAGGAGGAATGCCATCTCCTTGTGACTGGGACCATGATACTGAGAAATAGTTACGCCGGCTAGGCGCATCCATTTTGCATCTATTTGCGCGCCTATTTCGACCGCGGCTCGCTCCAGCGCTCAGCCGCATTATCGTCGGAGGCGCGCGCCTCCACCCAGCGCGCGCCCTCGGCAGTCTGCTCTTTTTTCCACAGCGGCGCCCGCGTCTTGAGGTAGTCCATGATGAACTCGCAGGCGGCGAAGGTGGCGCCGCGATGCGCCCCCGTCACCACCACGAGCACGATCTGGTCCAGCGGCCTCAACTCGCCGACGCGGTGGATCACCAGCGCGTCGATGATGTCCCAGCGGCTCTTCGCTTCGGCAATGATGCCCGCCAGCGCTTTTTCGGTCATGCCGGGATAGTGCTCCAGCGTCATGCCGGCGACCGCATCGCCATCGTTCACGTCGCGCACCAGGCCGATGAAGCTGGCGATGGCGCCTATCTTCGGATCGGCGCGGCGGAACGCGGCGATTTCAGCGCCGACGTCGAAATCCGCCTGCTGCACCCGCACCGCCATGTCAGCCCCCGCTCACCGGCGGAAAGAAGGCGATTTCGTCGCCCGACTTGATCGGCGTGTCATTGCGCGCAAGATCCTGGTTGACGGAAAAGCGTACCGCCTTGTTCGTGGCGAACGCGCTGGCAGAGGCGCCGCCGCGCCCCATCAGTCGCGCGCGCAGGGTTTCGACGTCGCGCACTTCCGGCGGCAGATCGAGCATCTCCCCGGCTATGCCCATCTCCTCGCGCAACCTGCCAAAGTAGAGAATTCTGACGTTCACTGAAACAGCTCCGAGTAAGGTAGAAATTTGACCATGTCGCCGCGTCTTATCGCCTGCTTGGCCGGATTGTCGATGAAGCCGTCGCCCCACACCGTCGAGGTCAGGACGGCCGAGCTTTGATTGGCGTACAGGTCGAGGCCGCCGGCCGGATTCAATCTTACGCGCAGAAATTCGCGCCGGGAATCGGGCTTGACCCAGTCGAAATCGGCGCGCAGCGGGTAACAGAGCGGTTCTACCCGGGCCACGCCCTGGCAGCGCAGCAGGAACGGGCGCACGAAGACGAGAAAGGTGACGAAACTCGACACGGGGTTGCCCGGCAGGCCGATGAAATGCGCTTTGCGCCCGCCGCCCGCATCGACCTCGCCGAAAGCCAGCGGCTTGCCCGGTTTGACCGCGATTTTCCACATGTTCAGCCGGCCTTCGGCCTCGACCGCGGGCTTGACGTGGTCTTCCTCGCCCACCGACACGCCGCCCGAGGTGACGATCAGATCGTTGCCCGCGGCCGCCTCGCGCAGCACCGCACGCGTTGCGTCCAGGCGATCGGGGACGATGCCGTAGTCTGTGACCTCGCAACCGAAGGATTGCAGCAAGCCGTTCAGGCTGTAGCGGTTGGAATTGTAAATGCGGCCCGGCGGCAGCGGCTCGCCCGGCATCACCAGCTCGTCGCCGGTGAAGAACACCGCGACTTTCAGTCTGCGATACAGCGGCAGCGCGGCAATCCCGACCGAGGCGGCGAGACCGGTATCCTGCGGCCGCAGTTTCATCCCCGCAGCCAGGATTTCGCTGCCGGCGCGTATGTCCTCGCCCACGCGCCGTACCCATTCGCCCGCCCGGGGACGGTGTTTGACGATGACGGCGTCGCCCTCCTGCACGCAGTATTCCTGCATCACCACCGCGTCGGCGCCGGGCGGAACCGGCGCGCCGGTGAATATGCGCGCCGCGGTGCCGCGCGCGAGCGGCTGCGGCACGCTCCCGGCAGGGATGCGCTGCGATACCGGCAGGCGCGTTTCGCCCGAGGCGCAATCGGCCGCGCAGACCGCGTAGCCGTCCATGGCCGTGTTGTCCAGCGGGGGCACGTCCAGCGTGGAATATTGCGCGCGCGCCAGCACGCGGCCGCTGGCGGCGAGCGTCGGCACCTGCTCGATGTCGGCGACCGGCCGGGCGCCGGCGAGCAGAAAGGCGAGCGCCTGGTCGACGGAAAGCATGCCTTGGTTCATTGCTTCAGTTCCACGGTGGTCAGAACGAATGCGGCTATGGCATCGTAGTCCTCGAGGCCGAACTGCGGCAAGCTGCACTGCAACTGCGTGTCGGTCGCCAGCGCGACGATGTGCTTATCTTCGGGATAGAGCAAGGCTTTCCGGTTGGCCGCGCGATGAATTTCCAGCTTGGGCAAGGGATAGTACTTGTAGCCCTCGATCAGCAGCAAATCGCAGGGCGACATGCGCGCGATCTGCTCCTCCAGCGTCGCTTCCGGCTCGCCGCGCACTTCGTGCATCAGCGCCCAGCGCTGCCCCGAAGTGACCAGCACCTCGCTGCAGCCGGCCTCTCGAATGCGGTAAGAATCCTTGCCCGGATGATCCACGTCGAAACGATGGTGCGCGTGCTTGATCAGCGACACCTTGAGGCCGGTCCGCACGAAGCGCGGAATCATCTGCTCGATCAGGGTGGTCTTGCCGCTGCCGGACCAGCCGGCAAAGCCGAAAATCTTCATTTGT
>JAJZUK010000266.1 GCA_021847125.1 Pseudomonadota bacterium
AGCAAAGCTCCGTTGATCAGGTGCAGCGCGACATTGGTCAGCTTGAACGCCTCGGGCGCGGCCGGCCAGTTGCGCGCGTCGAGCAGGAACGTGGCCAGCGCGACCGGGCGCCCGGTCGGCCCGGCGAAGCCCGAGGTCAGGAACGCGACGACTTTCCACCAGCGGTCGATCGGTCCGTACGCGCCGAGCGTCGCGAGATTCGAATAGTCGTCGAACAGGAATGCGCCGTGGCGCCCGGGCCAGTACGCGAGGAAGGCCAGCGCGAGCAGTGCGACCAGCGCGAAAGCGCAGCGAGTCCTGCTCATGACACGCCCCTCATCACTGCGCTCGACTCCCCGAGGGAGTTGAGCGCGCCTTCGGAGCGGCCGTGCGGCGCGCTCATCGCGCGCCCTCCGCGGCGCGCCGCGCCAGCCGTGCCAGACGGCCGCGGTGCAGGCCGAAACGGTCGAGTTCGCGCATGCGTTCGATTCCGGCCGCGGCCTGCGCGTCGAGCCCGCCGGCGAGCTGCATGCGCACCAGATTGTTCCAGTAGGAGTAGTTGTCCGGATCCAGCGCGACCGCGCGCTGCATCAAGACGTAGGCCTGCGGCGTGCGATGCAGCAAATTGGCCTCGTAGTTCGCCTCGAGGGTGACGAGGTCGGCGCGGCCGGGCGAACGCTGCACGGCCAGCGCGAGCAGCCGGCCGAGCTGCTGCAGGTCACGGGCGTCGTAGCGGCACACGCCGTCGATTCCGCAATGAATCAGGCTGTACAGCGCGTCGACGTCGTCGGGGTTCATCGGCGTGGTCGCGATCAGTCGGCGCATTCCGCTCCACCACTGCGGGGCGACGGGATCGCCTTGCTTGGCCGCCATGAACACCAGAGCCTGCCACGGCTGCAGATCGGCACCGGGCAACGTGGCCGCATCCTCCATCTGCTGCATGCCCAGGCCGTACAGCGCTCCTTGCCTGCCGCCCGCCATGACCAGCTCGATGCGGCCAAGGTCGTAGGCGGCATGCGGCGAGCGGCGGTGGAGCGTGGCCTCGAAATACGCCAATCGATAGGGGTCGCTCCAGACCTGCGCGCGCAGCCCGGTGAACACCGCATAGAGTCCGATCGCCGCAGCCAGCGTGGTCGCCACCAGGGTGCGCAGGGTCGCGCGGGCCTGTGCGGCACCGGGGCGCCACGCGTTCGCGAGCCCGAACGCCGCGACGAGCACGCCCCAGCTCGGCAGGTAGTTGCGATGCTCGTAGACGAGTTCGAGCGGGACGACGGTCGAGACCAGGCTCTGGCCGACGAAGAACCACACCAGCCCGAACAACACCAGCGGCGCACGGCGGCGCAGCGCCACGGCTCCGACAAAAAGCGCGGCGAGCAGCGCCCAGCTGGCTGCGGTCGTCCACGGCGAGAACCAGCCGGTCGAAACGACCAGATCGTCGTGGTACAGGCTCAGTGCATCGGGCTGCGGCGCCACGATCCAGTGCAGGTAATCGACCAGCACGCGTCCTTCGGTGAGCAGGCGCTGCTGCAAGGTGAAGCTGCGCGTCGCATACGCAGCGCCGCTGACGATTCCGGGGAGCAGCCAGGCCAGCCCGAGCACGCCGGGGACGACGAGCAGCAGCGCAAAGACCCACGCAAGTCGACGCCGCGCGCTGCCTTCGCCGCGCAAGACGAGCAACTCGAGCGCCGCGGCGTATGCCGGCAGCATCACCCCGGTTTCCTTCGCCAGCGTCGCCAGCAGCGTGCCCAGCGCCAGCGAACCCCAGATCCAGCGCCACGCGTGCGCGCGCCCTTCGATCAGCAGCATGCGACCATGCCAGTAGCCGAGGAGCCCGAGCAGCACGAAGGTCGCCGCCAACGCCTCCTCGCGCTGCACGACGTAGAGCACCGCGGTGAGCTGGATCGGCGCGAGCAGCCAAGCCGATGCGACCAGCAGCGCGAGCGTGTGCGGTGCGAGCAGACCGGGCGCGGCGCGGCGCCGATCGACGTGCGCGATGACGCGTGTCGACAGCGCGAAAACCAGCGCGCCGTTGACGAGGTGCAGCAACAGGTTGAAGGCCTTCAACGGCCACGGGTCGAAGCCGGTCCACCGCATCTGAAGCGCGAAACTCAGCATCGACAGAGGGCGACCGAACGGTCCCGCGTGCCCGCTGAGCACGGCTGCCCATAAATGCCCCTGCAGCGAAGCGGGGGCAAAACGAGGATTGTCGATCAGGTTGCTGAAATCGTCGAACACGAATCCGCCATGCAAACCTGCCCAGTAAGCCAGGCAAGTCGCACCTGAAGCGGCGAGAAATGCGATGCGGTTGCGAAGCTGAGCTGACAAGGTCTCGGCCTTCGTGCATGGGTCGTGAGGCCCATCAACAAAAAGCCCGCCTTGAGGCGGGCTTGTCGATCTGCCCCGCAATCAGGTGCAGGAGCTCGGCAGATACTTCGGCGACATGTTCGTCCCGGCCTTGCAAGTCCACTGGATCGATCCGCCCGTGGACGTCGCGATGGCCGACAGCTCAAGCACGGCACCATTGATCGCCGAGTTCGCTTTTTGCGGCGACTGATCGCTGTACGTAATCTGGATCTTGCCACCTGACGCATCCACCTGGGACACATAATTTCCGGTGATCGAGCCAGCAGATGAGAGGCCGGCCGAAGTATTGCTCGCTGGGAAATGACCGTAGTTGGTGTAGAACTCCGAAATCGCAGTCTTCGCCCCATCGGCGAGCGAAAGGCCTTCCGACACCTGAGCGCGGATCGTGTAGTTCTGGTACGCGGGAATCGCGATCGCGGCCAGGATGCCGATGATCGCGACGACGATCATCAATTCGATCAGCGTAAAACCTTGCTGCATCTGCTTCTTCATGGACATGTTCTCCGGAGTGTGACCGCGGTTCGGCCCAGGTGCCTCACCGTTATCGTTCCCAGCATATTGCCATGGCAGGCCGGGAGGCAAGCCGTCATGACCTGGTGACGGAAATCAAGCAAATTACGTTCCATGCAATCGAGTCAATTGCAGGAGCTCGGTTCATAGGCAGAGTTGATCGCATTCGGTGCCACCGCGCCCCCCGGCGATCTGGTGCAATTCCACAACAGCGCGTCGTTTCCGGGAATTCCCGACAGATACAGCGTCTTGCCGGCGATGTTCGCGTTGGCCTGGTTGCCGAACGTGATCTGCACCCGTCCGGGGTACGCGCCACCACTGGCAATGTCGATCGATCGAACGTAATTGCCCTGGATCGATTGCGGCGAGAGCATTCCCGCCGA
>JAJZUK010000267.1 GCA_021847125.1 Pseudomonadota bacterium
GAGACGTTCGCGCTCGCCGGCCTCAAGGCGCCGGTGCTGGACAATATCCGTTCCGAGATCTGGCTCAAGCTGTGGGGCAACCTGACGTTCAATCCGATCAGCTCGCTCACGCATTCCACGCTGGTCGACATCTGCCAGTTCCCGCTCACGCGCGATCTCGCCGCCGCGATGATGCGCGAGGCGCAGGCCGTGGCCAACCGCCTCGGCATCACCTTCCGCGTGACGCTGGAGAAGCGCATCGCCGGCGCCGAACGCGTGGGCAAACACAAGACCTCGATGCTGCAGGATGTGGAGGCGGGACGCGATCCTGAGATCGATGCGCTGGTCGGCTCGGTGATCGAAGTCGGGCGCATCGTCGGCGAACCGACGCCGCACATCGAAGCCGTGTACGCGATGGTGAAACTGCTCGCGCGCACGATGCGCGAGGAAAAAGTCTACATCCGCGCGCATTCCCTCATCGGCTGAGGCCTGCGTCCGGCGCGCTGGCGCCGGGGTTCTAGTCCGACCAGAGCGTAAACACGCTCAGCCCGCGCTTTTCCAGGCGCACCCGGCCCTCGAGCGTGGCCAGCTCGTGGATGAAACAGCACTCGGCCACCTTGCCGCCGACATCGTTGATCAGCTTCGCCGCCGCCTCGCTTACCGCGCCGGTGGCGAGCATATCGTCGATCAGCACCACCTCTTCTCCGGGAGCAATGACATTCAGGCTCATCTCGATCGGTTCGGAGGTATGCCCGAATTCGTGTTCGCCGCTGATGGTTTCGCCCGGGAGCTTGCCCAGCTTGCGTATCGGCACGAAGCCCGCGTTCAGGCGGTAGGCGAGGGCCGCGCCGATGACGAAGCCGCGCCATTCCATGCAGGCGAATTTCTTGATCCCGCGGGGCGCGTAGCGCGCCGCGAGCAGATCGATCACGGCATGAAAGCCGGGACCGTCCGCGAGCAGCGTGGTGAGGTCGTAGTAGGTGTCGCCGGGGCTGGGGTAATCGGGGATTTTTCGTACTAAGGAGCGTAGGTCCATCGCGTGCAAAAGTCCTTTCAGTGGCGCAATCTCGGTTGGCAAATCAATAGTGCCACATTTGCCGCGCATCACAAAATGAAAGGGCGGGATCCGCGCGGATCCCGCCCCTGTTCAACTTCGATTTGGCGCCGCTCAGGCTTTCAGCCAGGCTTTTGCACCGTACCAGGCGAGGGCGCCCAGACCTGCGATCGGACCGACCGTCACGAACGCGAGTCCGATGAACGGGGCGGCGAGCGCGAGCACGACCGGACGCGCCTTGTCGTTCTTCATCACCGCTTTGGCCGCCACCCAGAGCAGCAGCGCGAATCCGACCACCGGGAACGCGAGCAGGTAGGCGAGACCGATGAAAGGTGCGGCGAAGAACAGCGCGACATTCTTCACGCGTTTGCCCAGGCGCACTCCGCCTTTGGCGTGGCGAACCGTATGACCCCGGCCGTAAGCCGCTCCAACCATTAAACCGTTCGCTGTCATCAGATTGTTGGTGTAGGTCCTCATGATCATCTCCGTCTGTTGTTTGCTGCTCGACTATCCATGAGCATCGATCGTTCCAGCCCGCACCTAGCCCATTTTTTGCGCCATCTTTCCAATAGTTGAGTCGTCTATTCGCTTGCCGCAGCTGCGGCTATGAACGGCAAAAACAGCCCCGGTAGTACATAGATTTCATGCGGCCGTGCCGCGCTATTCCGCTCTTGTTATTTCTCTTCAATCACTTACGCCAGCGCAGCCCTGCCTGGTTTTTGCATGCAGGTCTGATTCGCAGCAGGCTAGACTTTCGTCAGATCGTCGCGGCAGTGACCGCGCAAAATAATCTCCAGGCGCACCTCCGGATGATCCGGCACTCGACAGCAAGAGCAATCGTGTTTGCGCAGGAATTCGCCATCGCCGCTTTGCTTTGCGTATCCACCGTTGCGTTCGCCCCGGCCGGATTTGCAGCGCGCGGCCCTATATAATGGCGCGTCGCCACTCGAAGGATGGCGCCGCCGTTCGGCTGCGCCGAAGCAAACCATGACCGTTCTGATTCTCGGCCTCGTCGTATTTCTCGGCGCGCACTCCACGCGCATCGTTGCCGACCGCTGGCGCACGGCGCAGATGCAGCGCCTGGGCGCCGGCGCGTGGAAAGGCATCTACTCCCTGGTGTCGCTCGGCGGCTTCGGCCTGGTCGTCTGGGGCTTCGGCCTCGCGCGGCAGGAACCGGTGGCGCTGTGGATCGCGCCGGTTGCGATGCGCCACGTGGCGGCGCTGCTGACGCTGATTGCGTTCGTTTTCCTCGCCGCGGCTTACGTGCCGCGCAATTCGATCAAGTCGCGCCTGCACCACCCCATGCTGCTCGGCGTAAAGACCTGGGCGTTCGCCCACCTGCTCGCCAACGGCAGGCTCGCCGATCTCGTGCTGTTCGGCGCCTTCCTCGCCTGGGCCATCGTCTGTTACGCCGCTGCAAAAAGACGCGACCGCGCCGCGGCAACCCAATATCCCGCCGGCCGCGGCGGCGCCACCGCAGCTACGATAGCGGCGGGCATAGCGGCCTGGGCGCTGTTCGCGCTCTGGCTGCACGGCTTGCTGATCGGCGTGCGCCCGTTCGGCTGAGCGCACGCGCCGCAAAAAATTCGCGGCGGGGGCTTATTCGCGCAGCCGGATCGCAAGGCTTTGCGTAGAGCGGCCGATCAGCCCCTCCGCATCGAAAATGCGCGCTTCGGCCAGACCGCCCCCATCCGGCCCAAGCAGCGTGCACGCGTCGATGCAGATCCACTCGCCGCGCGCCTGGCGCAGGAGATTGAGCGTGAGGTCCGAGTTCACGAATATGTAGCGGTGAAAATCCAGAATGGCGCTGATGCCGTTGCCCGAGTCGGCGGCGATCGCGACGCGCTGCAGCGCGCTCGGCGCTTCGCCCGCGAGCAGCGGATGGCGCAGGCGGAACCACACCGCGGACGGACAACGAAACGGCACGCCTGCGGCCACCTTGCCTTCGATCAGGTCGTGGTAGCCGGTGGTCTTGCTCGCAAACAAAAACGGCGCCTGCGGCGACCCTTCGACCGTGCGCGGCGCCTGCGGCAGCGGGTGCCCGGGAAGACCTGCGGGGATCGCGAGGCCGGCTACGCGCTGCGCCACCGCGCTGAAGCGCGCCACCTCCTTGCCGCCGGCTTGCAGCTGCGCGGAAAAATGCGCGACATTGCGTCCGGCGTAATCGGTCTGCACCTCGATCGCGAGTTCGGCGATCGGC
>JAJZUK010000268.1 GCA_021847125.1 Pseudomonadota bacterium
TCAGATTGTCTATGGCACTGGTGTCCATCTGGCTCTCCTTAGATCCTGCAATCGGTTGATTCGCGGCTAAAGCGCCGGCCCGCCTTCCAGTCGGTACTGCCGCAGCTTGTAGCGCAAGGCGCGCTCGCTGATGCCCAGTCTTTCCACTGCCAGCTTGCGCGAGCCGTTCACCGCCAGCAGCGTTTCCGTGATATGCGCGCGCTCCAGCGATTTCATGTCCATCGCCGCCAGGCGCTCCAGGCGCTGCACCGCCAGGCGCAGCGCTTCGTTCTCCGCCCGCTGGCGCCGCAACTCGCCCTGGGCCAGCGCGAGCTCCTGCGTCAGCGACTGCGCCTGCTGCCGCAGTTCCTCATAGGCGACGCCCAATTCGGATGCGGCGGAATTGAAATTCTCGAATGCCCGTGCCAGTTGCTGCGGACTGAGTTTGGCTGTCGGATGCATGCTGCGCGCGGCGCCGGGGCGCCTTCCGCCTTTCCCTTTTTGACGGATGAGAGACTAGCATCGCCCGATTTGTTCGCGCCGCGCAATAAAGGCCGGTAAATGCCCTCTTCTTGCGGATTTGACGCGCGGCATTTTGGCCATAATCGCTGCAGCCCTCCGTCCGAGGGTCAGAAACAGGATGGCGACCAGATGAAGCACGCGCAAACTTTCACCGCCCCCGGCAACATTGCAGGCAGGCCATCATGGCAGTAGGCGGCGCTCAATTGCCTGCACCCCGCATCCAGGTGCTGGGCATGATCCCGATGCAGCAGAAATTCGGGCTGATGGTCGCGCTGGCGGCGGTCGTGGCCTTGCTGGTCGGCGGCTGGATGTGGGGCCAGACCCCCGACTACCGGGTGCTCTACAGCAATTTATCCGACCGCGACGGCGGCGCGGTGATCAGTTCGCTGCAGCAGATGAACATCCCGTTCAAATTCGCTGAAGGCGGCGGCGCCCTGCTGGTTCCCGCGAACCAGGTGCACGAGGTGCGCCTGCGCCTCGCCGGCCAGGGGCTGCCCAAGGGCGGCCTGGTCGGCTTTGAAGTGATGGAAACGCAGAAACTGGGCACATCCCAGTTCCAGGAACAGGTCAACTACCAGCGCGCTCTCGAGGGCGAGCTGGCGCGCTCGATCCAGTCGCTTTCGGCCGTCAACGGCGCGCGCGTGCATCTGGCCTTTACCAAAGCGTCGGCGTTTGTGCGCGAGCAGCAGAAGCCGAGCGCCTCGGTGCTGCTTAGCTTGCATCCCGGCCGCAGCCTCGACCCCTCCCAGGTCAGCGCCATCGTGCATCTGGTCTCGAGCAGCATCCCCGACCTGCCGGTGAAGAACGTCACCGTGATCGACCAGAGCGGCAATCTGCTGAGCGCCCAGGACGGCGGCAGCCTCGGCATCGACCCTGGCCAGTTCAAGTACCGGCGCGAAGTGGAGCAAAGCTTCGTCAAGCGCATCGAGGCCATCCTCACGCCGATCACCGGCCCGAACAACGTACTCGCCCAGGTGACCGCGGACATGGATTTCACCCTCAACGAGAACGTCGCGGAGACTTACAGCCCGAACCAGGCCGTACGCAGCCAGCAGACCAGCGAATCCAGCGGCAGCGCCGGCGCGAGCGCCGGCGGCGTGCCGGGCGCGCTCAGCAATCAACCGCCCGCCAACGCCAGCGCGCCTATCAATGCCGCTCCCGGCGCGGCGCCGGCCGCGCCGGCCGTGCCTGCCGCGCCTGGGCAGAAGCCCGGAACCGCCGCTGCGGCGCCCGCGGCCCAGAGCGGCGCCGGCGCGGCGCCCGCCACCACCCGGCGCGATTCCACCATCAACTACGAAGTCGACAAGACCATCAAGCACACGCGCGCCCCCGTAGGCACGATCAAGCGCCTGTCGGTCGCCGTGGTGGTCAACCACCGCAAGCTGACCGATGCCGACGGCAACGTCACGTCGAAGCCGCTCAGCGCGGACGAAATCGCCCAGATCAATGCGCTGGTGAAGGAAGTCATGGGTTACAGCAAGGAGCGCGGCGATACGCTCAACGTGACCAACAGCGCCTTCTCCCTGCCGCAGATCGAGCCCGCGGCGGAAGTGCCGCTGTGGAAACAGCCCGATACCATCGCCACCGCCAAGGACATCGGCAGAAACGCGCTGATCGCCGGCCTGGTGCTGTTCCTGGTGCTGGGGGTGCTGCGCCCCCTGCTCACCAAACTCGCCGAAGTGCGGCTGCCCGCGCCGGCCGCGCCCGGCGACGCCGCCGCCCCGGCCGCTCAACAGCGCGTCGGCTACGAACAGAATCTGGACGCCGCGAAACAGCTCGCGCGCAGCGAGCCGAAACTGGTCGCCAACGTGGTCAAGGAATGGGTGACGAGCGATGAATGACGAAGGCATAGAGAAAGGCGCCATCCTGCTCCTGTCGCTGGGCGAGGAAGGCGCGACCGAGGTGTTCAAGCACCTCGGCCCGCGCGAAGTGCAAAAGCTGGGCATGGCCATGTCCAACCTGAAGAACGTCACCCGCGACAAAGTCGAATCGGTGCTCAGCGCTTTTTGCAGCCGTGCCGAGGAAAAATCCCCCCTCGGACTCAATTCCAGGGAATACCTGCGCAAGGTGCTCACCAACGCCCTGGGCGACGACAAGGCGGGCAATCTCATCGACCGCATCCTCCATGGCGGCGATACCAGCGGCATCGAAGGCCTGAAATGGATGGATTCCGCGTCCGTGGCCGAACTGATAAAGAACGAGCATCCGCAGATCATCGCCACCATCCTGGTGCATCTGGACCGCGACCAGGCAAGCGAGATCCTGAGCCTGCTGGTCGAGCGGCTCCGGAACGACGTGCTGTTGCGCATTGCCACGCTCGACGGCATCCAGCCCGCGGCGCTGCGCGAACTGAACGATGTGCTGACCAAGCTCCTGTCGGGCAACAACAACCTCAAGAAAAGCCCGATGGGCGGGGTGCGCGCGGCCGCCGAGATCCTCAATTTCATGTCGGGCAACCTGGAGGGCGGGGTCATCGAAAGCGTCAAGGAGTACGACGCCGACCTGGCGCAGAAAATCCTCGACGAGATGTTCGTATTTGAGAACGTCATCGATATCGACGACCGCGGCGTCCAGTTGCTGCTGCGCGAGATCCAGTCGGAGTCCCTGATCGTCGCGCTCAAGGGTTCGTCCGAGGGACTGCGCGAAAAGATATTCAAGAACATGTCGCAGCGCGCAGCCGAGATGCTGCGCGACGATCTCGAGTCGAAA
>JAJZUK010000269.1 GCA_021847125.1 Pseudomonadota bacterium
GCCGATGAGCGCGTCGTCCACCTGGTGCGGGAACATGCCGGCGCCGGCCGCGGTCTGGATCAGCACCTGGAAACCGTGCGCGAGCAGGTCGGGCATGCCGCGCGCGCGGCAGAATTCGCGGTCGTAGTGTATCGGATGGTTGTCGCCGCTCGCCGTCTGGAAGGCGAGAAAATGCGCATCGCTCATGGTGCGGCTGGGCGCGCGAAATACCTCGCCGACGCGGAAATCCTCGAACCAGCGCTGCTCCGACAGCCGGTGAGAACGCGGATCGAACCCGGCCATGTTTCCTCTCCGAAGCGCGCGCTTAAACCAGCTTGACCAGCTGCTTGCCGAAATTCTGGCCTTTCAACAGCCCGATAAAGGCCTTGGGCGCATTCTCCAGCCCCTGCGCCACGGTCTCGCGGTATTTCAACTGACCCGAGGCGACCCAGCCGGCGAGGTCTTTCAGCGCCGGCGGCCACAGGTTCAGCCGGTCGCTGACGATGAAACCCTGCACCTTGATGCGGTTGGTCAGGATGGCCTGGAAGGTCTTCACGCCATAGGGCTCGGTCGCGTTGTACTGCGAGATCAGGCCGCATACGGCGATGCGCGAGAACGGGTTCGTGCGCCGCAGCACCGCGTCTAGGATTTCGCCGCCGACGTTCTCGAAATAACAGTCTATGCCCTTGGGCGTGGCCGCCTTCAGGTCTTCGTTCAGCTTGCCCGCCTTGTAATCGACGCAGGCGTCGAAGCCGAGTTCGTTCACCACGTAGTCGCACTTTTCCTTGCCGCCGGCGATGCCCACGGCGCGGCAACCCTTCAACTTGGCGATCTGCCCCACCGCGCTGCCCACGGCGCCCGACGCCGCCGACACCACCACGGTCTCGCCCGCCTGCGGCTGGCAAATGTCCAGCAGGCCGACCCATGCGGTGACCCCGGGCATGCCGACCACGCCCAGGTAAGCCGACATCGGCACGCGGCTCGCATCGACCTTGTTCACGCCGGTGCCGTCGGAGCAGCCGTACTGCTGCCAGCCGAAAGGAGCGGTGACGATGTCGCCGACCTTGAACCTCGGGTTGTTCGATTCGATCACCTCGCCCACCGTGCCGCCGACCATGACCTGGTCGAGTTCCGCCTTGGCGGCATAGGATTTTGTGTCGTTCATGCGCCCGCGCATATAGGGGTCGAGCGAAAGATAATGGTTGCGCACCAGGATCTGCCCCTCGCCCGGCTTGGCGATAGGCGTGCTGACGATTTTGAAATTGGCTTCGGTCACCCAGCCTACGGGGCGGCTGGCGAGCAGGACTTGCATGTTGGTCGTCATGGGAACCTCGATGAATTTTGATGGGGTTGTGGGAGGCCCGCCCCCGGGCCGATCAGTCTTTGCGCTTGCAATTCATGTCGGGGCGAGGGCGCCCCTCCTACAAGGAGTCCTAATTTCGGCCTCGGATGATTTAGACGGCGCTGGCGAAACGCTCGCAGTGGTGGTCCACGTCGCCCAGGGTGGCGTTGATCATGGTGAGGCGCTTGGCGTAATGCCCGGCGGCGAGTTCGTTGCTCACCCCCATGCCGCCGTGCATCTGGATCGCCTCCTGGCTGATGGTGCGGCCGGAGCGGCCGATCTGGATCTTGGCCGCGGACACCGTGCGCTTGCGCTCTTTCGCATCCTGCGACTGCACTTTGACCGAGGCGAGATAGGCCATGGAGCGCGACTGCTCGCAATGGATGAACATGTCCACCGCGCGGTGCTGCAGCGCCTGGAAGCTGCCGATCGGGCGGCCGAACTGCTGGCGCGTCTTCAGGTACTCGAAGGTGGCGGCGTTGAGCGCCTCCATCGCGCCCACCGCTTCCGCGCACAGCGCCGACACGGCGAAATCCGCCGCGCGTTCGAGCACGGGCAGCGCCGCATCGGCTTCGCCCAGCAGGCTGTCCGCGCCCAGTTTCACGTTGACGAATTTGATCTCCGCCGCGCGCAGGCCGTCGATGGCGCGGTAGCCCAGAACCTGCACGCCGGCGGCCTTGGGATCGACCAGGAACAGGCTGATGCCCTTGGCATCGCGCATCGCCCCCGCAGTGCGCGCCGACACGACCAGCTGGTTCGCGCTCTCGCCGTGCAGCACCACCGCCTTATGGCCGTCGAGCACGTAGCCTGCGCCGCCGCGTTTGGCCGTAGTCGCCACGCAGTTCAGTTCGAAGCGCGAATTGGGTTCGCCCAGCGCGGCGGCGAGCAGCAGCTTGCCCTCCGCGACCTTGGGCAGCACGGCCTGCTTCTGCGCCTCGCTGCCGGCGAGATCGACGAGGCCTCCACCCAGGACCACGGTGGAAAAATACGGTTCGACCACGATGCCGCGACCGAGCTCGGTCATGACCAGCATGGTATCGACCGCCGTGCCGCCGAAGCCGCCATGCGCCTCGGAGTAAGCCACGCCGAGCAGGCCCATGTCGGCGAACTGCGCCCAGACCTTTTCGGAATAGCCTTGCTTGGAGGCGATGATCGCGCGGCGCGCCTCGAAGCCGTATTCCTTGGCGATGTATTTCTGCAGGCTGTCGCGCAGTTGCTGCTGTTCTTCGCTGAATATGAAATCCATGATCAGAGCCCCAGTACCATTTGCGAAATGATGTTGCGTTGGATCTCGTTCGAGCCGCCGTAGATCGAGGTCTTGCGGTAATTGAAATAGACTGCTGCGGCCGAAGCGGCTTCTTCCGGTCCGACGGGCTCACCGTGCCAGCCGGCGGCGCGCGCCTCCGGCCGGAACGGCAGGGCATAGGGCCCCATCGCGTCCATGGTGAGCTCGGTCAGCGCCTGCTGTATGTCCGTGCCCTTGATCTTGAGGATGGAGGCCTCGGGACCGGGCTTGGTGCGCGACGAAAGCACGCGCAGCAGGGTGATTTCGAGGGCCATCAACTCGACCTCGACCTGGGTGATGCGGTCGCGAAAGCGCGGATCCTCGGCGAGCGGCCTGCCGTTCCTGAGCTGCTGTGCCGCGATGGTCTTCAACTGCTCCAGTTCGCGCTTGGATTCGCCCACGCGCGCGATGCCGGTGCGCTCGTGCCCGAGCAGAAACTTGGCGTAAGTCCAGCCCTTGCCCTCCTCGCCCACCAGGTTCTGCGCCGGCACCTTGACGTCGTGGAAGAAGGTTTCGTTGACTTCGTGCTCCTCGTCCAGGGTGATGATGGGGCGCACGCTGACGCCGGGCGATTTCATGTCGAACAGCAGGAAGGAAA
>JAJZUK010000270.1 GCA_021847125.1 Pseudomonadota bacterium
CGGTGGCGCTGGCCGCGCTGAAAGGCGAATTGTGAGCGATGCAATTCAAATCCCGGCTGGAGCGCCGGCGCATCCGGCCAGCGCCAGAGTCGAGACCTGGCTGTGGATCGCCCAGCGCGCCAGCGCGGTGGTGCTCGCGCTGTGCGTGCTGGTGCATCTGGCGACGATTATCTACGCCGTGCACCACGGCCTGTCCGGTGCGGCCATTCTGGGGCGCACGCGCGGCAATGCCGCCGGGCTTGCGTTCTACTCGCTGTACGTGCTCGCCATCGCCGTGCATGCCCCGATAGGCTTGCGCACGCTGTGCCAGGAATGGCTGGGCTGGCGCGCCGCATCGCTGAACTGGGTCATAGGCGCCATTGCGCTCGCGCTGCTCATTTTCGGCCTGCGCGCAGGCTGGGCGGTATTCGCATGAGCCTAGGAGCAGGGGCCGCCTGATGAAGAACGATTACCGAGCGAGAAACCATCCGGCCTGGTGGGCGTTCCTGGTGCACCGGCTGTCGGGTTTGGCGCTGTCGCTGTTTCTGCCGTTTCATTTCTGGGCGCTGGGTCAGGCGCTGCAGGGCGAAGCCAGGATGGACACGCTACTGCGCTGGACGGAGCAGCCGCTGCTGAAGTTCGCAGAAACCATGCTGGTGCTGCTGCTGGCGGCGCATCTCAGCGGCGGATTGCGCCTGCTCGCGCTGGAATTTCTGCCCTGGCGCGGCTGGCAGAAGAGCCTGTTGGCCTGGGCCGCAGGCGCGGCGTTCGCCGCCGCCCTTGCGTTCGCGCTCGCGTTGTAAGAACCCGTAACAAAGGTCATTTTGTTACGGTCTGATTTAGGGGAGCACGAGGGGAAATATCCCCTCGTTTTGTTACAACTCTAAGTCGTGGCGGTTGCACGACGGTCGGATTAGAATGAAACAAGAAGGCTGAGATAGAAAAATAATTTTTGCAATCCATATTGGAGGAAATCACGATGAAGTTGCTGAGAGCATTTGCATTCCTGCTGGTCCTGGCCTGTGGCAGCGCCTGGGCTCAGGGTTATCCCAACAAGCCGGTCAAGATGATCGTGCCGTTCCCGCCCGGGGGCGCGACCGATATCGTGGCCCGCGTGGTCGCGCAGAAACTGAGCGACGCCTGGGGCCAGGCGGTGGTAGTCGAGAACCGCAGCGGCGCCGGCGGCAATATCGGCGGCGAAGTGGCGGCCCGGTCTGCGCCGGACGGCTATACGCTGTTCATGACTTCCGGTTCGATTGTCACGGCCAACCCGTACATCTACAAGAAAATGGCGTTCGACCCGGCCAAGGACCTGATGCCGATCACCAACGTGGCGAGCGGGCCGCAGGTCATCGTGGTGAACCCGAGTTTTCCGGCGAAGACCCTGAAACAATTCATCGATCTGGCGCGCGCCAAGCCCGGCTCGCTCAACTACGGCCACGCGGGCATCGGTACCCAGACCCATCTGGCGGCGGAGAATTTCCTCGACGCAGCGAACCTCGACGTCGCCGCCATCCCGTACAAGGGCGAGGGCCCGGCGATGAGCGACTTGATCGCCAATCAGATCAACATGGTGACGGCCAACATCGCCGGCGCGATCGGCGCCGTTAACCACGGCAATCTGCGCGCGCTCGCCGTCACCGGCAAAGAGCGCTCGCCGCAGCTGCCCAATGTTCCGACCGTCGCCGAAACGCTGCCCGGATTCGAGAACATCGGCTGGTTCGGGCTGATGGCGCCGGCGGGCACGCCGAAAGAGGTGATCGACAAGGTGTATCGCGATACCGCCAAGATCCTCGATACGACGGAGATCCGCGCGCGCTTTTACGTGCTCGGCATGGTTCCGGTCGGCAATACGCCGGAGCAGTTCGCCAAGGCGATCCGCGAAGAGAGTGCGCGCTGGGCCAAGGTGGTGCACGAGCGCAAGATCTCGGTTCACTGAAATCCGCATATGGATGTCGATCTGCAGCAGGTGGAGGACGCGGCGAAAGAGCTGTACATCCGCGCGCTCAAAATCCTGCCGCCCGACATCAAAGCGGGCATCGCCGCGCTGGCGCGCGGCGAAACCGACGCCACCGCGAAGACCATACTCGGCACCATGATCCGGAATATCGCGGTGGCCGAGGACAACGCCAACCTGCTGTGCCAGGATACCGGCATCCCGATCTACAACGTCGCCATCGGCCGTGCCGTGACGGTGGACGGTTATGCGCTGAAGCAGGCGATACGCCGCGGCTGCGAGCGCGCGACGCGCGAGCATCCGCTGCGTTCCTCGGTAGTGCATCCGCTCACGCGCACCAACGAACATACTTCCTGCGGCCGCGGCGTGCCGGTGATCAATATCGATTTCAGCGAAGCCGGCGAATCGCTGTCGATCGAAATGATCCCCAAGGGTTCGGGCTCGGAGAACAGCTCGTGGCTGAAAATGGCGATACCGGCCGAGGGCGTGGATGCGATCAAGACCTTCGTCGTCGATTGCGTGCTGGAGTCCGGCGGCAAGAGCTGCCCCCCGACCGTGGTCGGCGTCGGCGTGGGCGGCACCGCCGACCTGTGTGTGCACCTGGCGAAGCAGGCGGCGACGCGGCCGCTGGGCTCGCGCTGCGCGGACGCCGAAGGCGCAGAGCTCGAGCGTGCGCTGTCGGCAGCGGTGAACCGGCTCGGCGTCGGTCCGCAGGGCCTGGGCGGGGATGCGACCGCGTTTGCCGTGCATGTGGAAACCGCCGCGACCCATATCACCATGAATCCGGTGGCGGTGAACATGCAATGCCACTCGGCGCGGCGTGCGCGCGCCACGTTCACCCCCGCAGGCGTCGAGTACGGATTCTAGCGGCTGATTCAGGCAGATCGACATGGCACATTACGATTTCAATACGCCGGTGGCAGAGACGGCAATCCGCGCCTTGCGCGTGAACGATACGGTCACGCTCAACGGCGTGCTGTACGGCATACGCGACGCGACGCAGATCCATATGTTCGATCGCGGGCGCAAGACCCGCTTCGACCTGGCCGGCCATGCGGTGATCCATACCGCACCCAACGTGAAGAAAGTGCAGGCGTCGGCCGCGCATCCGGCCGGCTACGCGCCGGTGTGCGTAGGCACTACGACCAGCGCGCGCATGGAGCGCTTCACCCGGCCGCTGATGAGCCGGTACGGTGTGCGCATGATCATCGGCAAGGGCGGCATGCTGGCCGATTCGCTCGCGGCGTTCGCCGAGCTGGGTGGGGTC
>JAJZUK010000271.1 GCA_021847125.1 Pseudomonadota bacterium
GCGCCGACCTGAGCTTCACGCCTTACCCCGCACCGCTCACTCGATCACCAGAATTGCATCGGCTTCGATGAGCGCGCCGCGCGGCAGCGCTGCGACGCCGATCGCGGCGCGCGCCGGATAGGGCTGCCTGAAGTAGGCGGCCATCGCCTCGTTGACCTTGGTGAAGTGGGCGAGATCGGTCAGATAGATCGTCACTTTCGCTGCGGCGTCGAGCGATGCGCCGGCGGCCGCAGCCACCGCCTGCAGATTGTCGAACACGCGCTTCACCTGCGCGTCTATGCCCTCGACCAACTGCATGGTCGCGGGGTCGAGGCCGATCTGCCCCGACAGGTAGACGGTGTTGCCGCAGCGCAGCGCCTGCGAGTAGGTGCCGATGGCGCTGGGCGCATGCGGCGTCGATATCACGGTTTTGGGCATGGTCGCGGTGCGTCCTGCAAAGTTGCCGGTTGGAAACGGGCCTATAATTGGCGCCCGGCCGCGGGTTGTTTCCCGCCACGACCGAATCTTACAATGACCTCAGCCGTCATCGCCAACCTGCAAAAGCTCATCGGCACGCCGCGCGACGGTGCGCTGCTGCGTTTTTCGCTGGGCAACGAGTATCTGAAGAACGGCGATGCGCACAATGCGCGGTTGCAGCTGGCCGACGCGGTGGCGCGCGATCCTGCCTATTCGGCGGCATGGAAGCTGCTCGGCAGGGCGCTGACCGAAAGCGGGCAGCCGCAGGCGGCGCTCGATGCCTACCGCCAGGGCATCGCCGCAGCCGAGAAAAAGGGCGACAAGCAGGCGGCGAAGGAAATGACGGTGTTCGCACGGCGCATCGAAAAGCAACTCGGCGCCGGCCCCTCCGCCTGAAGCGCAGGCCCCGATGTCCCTGTACGCCTGCTGCACGACGAGGCGGCGCTGGCGCTGCAGCGCCGCCTGCACCTGCATGGCCTGCAAATGGTAATCTTGCCGATGAAGATTCGAGCGGATGTCGAAAAAGGGGGAACTATATGACTCTGGTAATGAAATCGGTGCTGATCACCGCCGGCCTCGGGCTGCTGTTCATCGCGGTTGAATGGAACATGATGCGCAAGAAGAAGGAAGGGGTTACCCCCAGCGACAAGAGGAACTTGCGCGATTTGTTCTTCCTGACCATCGGCGCCTGCGCCCTGGTGGCGTTCGCGGTCGCGAACCTGTTCTAAGCGCCCGTAACGGAGGAGTACGAGGGCAGGCGCGCCGAAGGTCCCGATCCCCCTCGAGGGGAAGGTCCCCCCAGACAGCAACGGACGCTACGCCAGCGTGAAATAGAACAGCGCGCCCTGCCCGGGTGCGGCTTCCGCCCACAGCTGGCCGCGATGGCGCAGGACGATACGCTGCGCCTGCGCCAGACCGATCCCGCGTCCCGGAAATTCTTCCTGCGGATGCAAGCGCTCGAACGCACGGAACAGCTTGCCCGCGTATTTCATGTCGAAGCCGATGCCGTCGTCCTTGACGAAATACACCGTCTTGCCGTCGCGCGGTTCCGGCCGCACGCCGAATTCGATGCGCGGCCGGGCGCGGCCGCCGGTGAATTTCAGGGCGTTGTCCAGCAGGTTATGCAGCAGCACGCGCAGCAGGCGCACGTCGCCCTCGGCGCGCGCACCCTGCGCGATCACCCACTGCAGACCGGGCCGCGGCGCGTCAGCCTGCAGTCCGGCGACCACCTCGCGCGCCAGCGCAGACAGGTCCACGACTTCGCGTTTGAACGCGTGCAGACTGGTTTCGCTCAGTTTGAGCAGCACGTCCACGATGTCGCCCAGACGCTGGCTCGCGCCGCGGATGCGGTCCAGATAGGCGCGTCCGGACTCGCCGAGCTGCTCGCCGTAATCCTTGCGCAGCTGGTAGGCAAAACCGTCGATGCCGCGCAGGGGCGTGCGCAGGTCGTGCGCCATGCAATGGTTGAAGGACTCGATCTCCAGCCTGGTGGCCTCCAACTCCTCCACCCTTAGCGCGAGTTCCCGGTTGAGCTCGCGCGTTTCACGCTCGGCCCGCTCGCACTCCTCCTCCAGGGCGCGCTGGCGTTGTCGCGCGCGGCCATAGGCGAGCGCGCCTGCCGCGAACAGCAGGGCCAGTAGCAGACAGGCGTAGCGCATTTCTTCCCACCAGAAAAAAGCCGCGACGAATGCGAGCAGCAGCACGACCGACAAGCCACTGCCGCGGCTCCAATAGCGGACGTTCGAATGCGCGCGCGCGGCCACGGAATCCCCAAAATCCCACCATGCAGCCAGCCCGCCCCGCTACCGGGATGCGAGCGCTCCATCGTGGTTGCACCAACGACTGATCGGCGGTGCCCCGTTTACTGCGCTCAAATCAGGGACAAGCTGCCGAGCGTGGGATAATAGCTGCCGCAGTGACAGCGCGGCGCTCGACCAATGGCCTAGACCGAATGGTCTAACGCACGCACACGTCAGGCGGTTAGACTGCGATGGGCACGGTGATCGCGCCCGATTCCTGCCAGGCAGCCATTCGGAATCGCGATTTCTTTGGAAACGTCTCCAGATGTCCTGTGGCAAGCTGCTGATATGCGATGACCATCCGCCGATACGCGCGGCTGTGACCTACATCGCGAAAGAACTCAACAGCAACATCGAAATCGTTGAAGCCGGCAATGGCGCCGAGGCGCTGGCGCTGCTGGAGCAATATCCCGGCATCGAGCTCGTCTTGCTGGATCTGCACATGCCCGGCATGAACGGCTTCGATCTGCTGTCGGAACTCAAGCTGAGATTTCCCTCCCTGCCCGTGGTGGTCCTGTCCTCCGATGAATCGCGCGCAACCGTGATAGACGCGCTCGAACGCGGCGCTACCGGTTATATCTGCAAGTCTTCGCCTACGGATCTGCTGGCCAAATTCCTCGAGCACGCGCTCAAGGGGAACATTGCCCTGCCTACCGCGATCGCGAGCAGCGCGCGAGCGGCGCCGCCAAGCCTGACCGAGTCCGTCGCAGCCGCGCGCGAAGGGGTGGCCGGCCTGGGGCTGTCGCCGCGGCAACTCGACGTGCTGGCCTGCCTGCTGCGCGGCATGTCGAACAAACAGATTTGCCGCGAACTCGGTTTGGCGGAGGGCACGGTCAAAAACCACGCCATCGCCATCTTTCGCGCGCTCAATGTCAGCAGCCGCGCGCAGGCCGTCATCGAAGCCAGCCGGCGCGGCCTGTCGGTGGGCGGCCGGCGCAGCT
>JAJZUK010000272.1 GCA_021847125.1 Pseudomonadota bacterium
GTACACCCACACCTTGATGCCGATCACGCCATAGGTCGTCTTGGCTTCGCCGAAACCGTAATCGATGTCGGCGCGCAGCGTATGCAGGGGCACGCGGCCCTCGCGGTACCACTCGTTGCGCGCGATCTCGATGCCGTTCAGCCTGCCCGAGCTCGCGATCTTGATGCCCTGCGCGCCGAGGCGCATCGCGTTCTGCATCGCGCGCTTCATCGCGCGGCGGAACATGATGCGCTTCTCCAGCTGCTGCGCGATCGAGTCGGCGATGAGCTGCGCATCGATCTCGGGCTTGCGGATCTCCTCGATGTTGACGTGCACCATCTGCACGCCCAGCATCTTGCGCAGATCGGCCTTGAGCACCTCGATGTCCTCGCCTTTCTTGCCGATGACCACGCCCGGGCGCGCGCTGTGGATGGTGATGCGCGCGTCCTTGGCCGGACGCTCGATCACCACGCGGCCGACCGAGGCGTGCGCGAGCTTCTTCTTCAGGTAGTCACGTACCTTCAGGTCTTCGTTGAGCATGGCGCCGAAGTTCTTGCTGTTGGCAAACCAGCGCGAGCCCCAGTTCTTGTTGACTGCGAGGCGGAACCCAACCGGATGGATTTTTTGTCCCATGACTGTCCCTTAGTTTTTGGCCGCGGCAGCCGCCGCGCGTGCTTTGGCTACAGGTTTGGCCGCGCTGCGTTTTGCCTTGACCTCGTCGCCTACCGTGATGAATATATGGCAGGACTGCTTGTTGATGCGGTTGCCGCGCCCTTTGGCGCGTGCATGAAAGCGCTTGAGTGCCGCACCCTGCTCGACGTAGATGGTCTGCACCTTCAGCTCGTCGATGTCCGCGCCGTCATTGTGCTCGGCATTGGCGATTGCCGATTCCAGCACTTTCTTGATGATCTTGGCGCCCTTCTTCGGGCTGAACGCCAGCACGTTGAGCGCCTTGTCCACCGCAAGGCCGCGGATCAGATCGGCGACCAGCCGTCCCTTCTGCGCCGACAGGCGGACACCGCGCAAGCTTGCTCTGGTTTGCATGGTTGTCACTCCTATTTCTTCGCCGCAGCAGGCGCGGGAGTCCCGCCGCCGGGCGCTGCGACTTTTCTATCGGCCGAGTGGCCCTTGAAGGTGCGGGTGAGCGCGAACTCGCCGAGTTTGTGACCCACCATGTTCTCGGAAATATAGACCGGGATGTGCTGCTTGCCGTTATGCACCGCGATGGTCAGGCCGACGAAATCCGGCAGAATGGTGGAGCGGCGCGACCAGGTTTTGATCGGGCGCTTGTCGCCGCTGCCGCGCACCTTTTCCACCTTGTCCACCAGATGGTGGTCAACGAACGGGCCTTTCTTGACTGAACGTCCCATGTCCTATCCTCTATTTCTTGTTACGGCGATTGATGATCATGCCGCTGGTGCGTTTGTTCTTGCGCGTACGATAGCCCTTGGTGAGCGTGCCCCAGGGGCTGACCGGATGCCGGCCGGCCGCGGTCTTGCCTTCGCCACCGCCGTGCGGGTGATCGATCGGGTTCATCGCCACGCCGCGCACCGTCGGGCGCACGCCGCGCCAGCGCATGCGGCCGGCCTTGCCTACCGATTCCAGCGAATGCTCTTCGTTGCCGACCTCGCCGATGGTGGCGCGGCACTCGATGTGCACTTTGCGCACCTCACCCGAGCGCAGGCGCAGCTGGGCGTAGCTGCCTTCGCGCGCGAGCAGCTGCACCGAAGTGCCCGCCGCACGCGCGATCTGCGCGCCCTTGCCCGGCAGCATCTCGACGCAGTGCACGGTGGTGCCTACCGGAATATTGCGCAGCGGCAGCGTATTGCCCGGCTTGATCGGCGCTTCCGCGCCGGACATGAGCTGCGCGCCCACCGCCACCCCTTTGGGGGCAATGATGTAACGGCGCTCGCCGTCGGTGTAGCACAGCAGTGCCAGGTTGGCGCTGCGGTTGGGATCGTATTCCAGGCGCTCGACCTTGGCCACGATGCCGTCCTTGGCGCGCTTGAAATCGACAATCCGGTAATGCTGCTTGTGGCCACCGCCCTGATGGCGCATGGTGATGTGGCCGCTGCTGTTGCGTCCGGCGCGCTTCGACTGCGGCTCGAGCAGAGGCGCATGCGGCTTGCCCTTGTGCAGGTCGGGGTTGACGACCTTGACCAGCGCGCGGCGGCCGGGTGAAGTGGGTTTGACTTTGACGAGTGCCATGTTCTACTCCGCCGCGTGAAAGTTGATTTCCTGGCCGGGCTTGAGGCACACATATGCCTTTTTCCAGTCCTTGCGCCGGCCGGAGAGCTTGCCGAAGCGCTTTTGCTTGCCCTTGACGTTGGCGACCTGCACGCTTTCGACCTCGACCTTGAACAGCAGCTCGACCGCCGCCTTGATTTCAGGCTTGGTCGCATTGCCGACGACGCGGAACACGACTTGCTCGTTCTTCTCGGCGACAAAGGTGCTCTTTTCCGACACCTGCGGCGCGAGCAGCACCTGCATCAGGCGTTGCGGGTTTTTCACTGCAGGTTTCGCCGGGGTCTTGCTTGTTTGTGGCGCGTTCATCCCAGCATCTCCTCGAATTTGCTGACCGCCTTGCGGGTCAGGATCACGTTCTGGTAGCGGATCAGCGACACCGGGTCGGCCTCGGCCACTTCCAGCACCAGCACGTTGGGCAGGTTTCTCGAGGACAGGATCAGATTGTCGTCGAGCTCGTCGGTGATCAGCAGCAGGGAATCGGCGACGCCCATGTCGGTCACCTTCTGCAGGAACAACTTGGTCTTCGGCGCTTCCACGACGAAGCTCTCGACCACCTTCAAGCGGTCCTCGCGCGCGAGCTGCGACAGAATCGACGCAACGCCCGCACGATACATCTTGCGGTTCAGCTTCTGCGTGAAATTCTCGTCCGGGCTGGACGGGAAGATCCTGCCGCCGCCGCGCCACAGCGGGCTCGAGGCCATACCGGCACGCGCGCGGCCGGTGCCTTTCTGGCGCCAGGGCTTACGCGTGGATTTGGCGATTTCGCTGCGGCCCTTCTGCGCGCGCGTACCCTGGCGTGCATTGGCCTGATAAGCCGTCACCACCTGATGGATCAGCGGTTCGTTGTAGTCGCGCCCGAACAGCGCGTCCGAGGCGGCCATGGTAGAGGCCGCCTGACCTTTGGCGTCTATGAGTTTCAGATCCATTATTTCTTACCTCCCTTGGCCGGCGCCGCGGCGACTTTTT
>JAJZUK010000273.1 GCA_021847125.1 Pseudomonadota bacterium
TTCTACGGCAGTCTTGCTGCAGTCGGCATTAAGCCGGACCAGCGCGCACAGGCCGGAGCCGCCAATCAACGCCCGCCGACCCGGGGCAAAGACAGAAAGGCAGCTTAGGGCTCCGAGGATCGCCCTAGTTCTTTCCCCTCCCGTCCCGGAAGGGCGTGCCTGCGCCACGGTTATGGCCGTGGCTTTTTATTGCGGGCGAGACCTGAGGGGGGCGCTGCGCGCTGTCATCTTCCTGTAACACGATTCATGCCAGACTATTATTTGAGCAGTTCGAATAAGTGCTTGGGAATCGTCGGCTTGCACGCCTATGGTGCAGATGTCCACAGCGATATCCACAGAAATTGTGGGCAAGTGTACGCAAGTCCGGGGGCTTGGCCTGCTGCGTACGCCCCATGCTGCGGTGAACGAATATCGTTCGATGCGCAGGGCAATTGCTGGTTCCGGCTTCAGGCCGCTGGAACGCGAACGCAGGCAAAAAATGGCGTAACCGGGAGGGAAGATGAAAAACATGAAGGTGACGGGTGCGCAACACAAGGTGCTGCAGATCCTTTCGCGCAAAGACATCTATGCCATACAACGAAATCCCAAACTCGTGGCCGGCGCTAAGCACCTGCTGCTCGCGTGCAAGAAGACCATCAAGAAGATCGAGGACATACCGCAGTACACCTCGCGCAAGAAGCGCGAGACCGTGTACCGGCGCATCGTCGCGCTCTGCCGCAAGGCGATAGACGAGATCGAGCGTTAGCTCCGTTTCTGCAGGCGACCGGCAAGGCCGCCGCTTGCTGTTCCCGCCTCGGAGTCACGCTCCTGTCATGCAACTGCGTTAACCTCGCGCCGATTCCAATAGCCCGGCTTCGACGGTAGGACGCAAATTGGCAAAGCAGGCGCAATCGTTGATCGACAGGTTGGACCAGAAGGTCTTCGACGCCGTCTATTCGCGTTCGCTGGTGTACAACACCTGCTGGGAGGATCCCGCAGTCGACCGCCTGGCGCTGGACCTGCGAGCGCAGGACCGCATGCTCGTTATCGCCAGCGCTGGATGCAATGTACTGGACTATGCGCTGGTTGCGCCGGCGTGCATCCATGCGGTGGACGCCAATCCGCGGCAGATTGCGCTGCTGGAGTTGAAGTTGGCCGGTATCAAGTATCTTGAATTCGAGGATTTCTTCGCCTTGTTTGGCGCCGGTCGCCATCCCCGGTTCGAGTTTGTGTACCGGAAGGTGTTGCGCGATCGATTGTCGCCGTTCGCGCGGAGCTATTGGGACCGGCACGGCCACTGGTTCCGGCAATCCGACCCCCGCGACAGTTTCTACTTCCATGGATTGTCCGGCTTGGTGGCGCGCGCTTTTCGCGCCTATCTGAGCCTCTGGCCGGGCCTGCGCGCGGGTGTCGAGACGCTGCTCGATGCGCGCTCGCTGGAGGATCAGCGCCGGATCTACGAACGGTACGTCCAGCCGCAGTTGTGGGGGCGTGCGGTAAACTGGGCGCTGTCGCGGCAGATGACCATGAGCCTGCTGGGTGTGCCGCACCCGCAACGCAAGGAGGTGGAGCGCCAGCATCCGGGGGGTGTGGCCGGATTCGTGCGGGAAGCGGTCGATTATGTGTTCCGCAGTTTGCCGGTGTGGACCAATTATTTCTGGACCCTCTATCTGCGCGGCCGCTACAGCGCCGCCTGCTGCCCCGAGTATTTGCGGCCGGAAAATTTCGTTGCGCTGAAAGCAGGACTGGCGGAACGTATTCAGGTACACACCTGCACTGTCACCGAGTTTCTGCAGGGAACCCGCGAGCGCATTTCCCGGTTCGTCCTGCTTGACCACATGGACTGGATGAGCAGCTATTACCCGGAAGCGCTGGCCGAGGAGTGGGAGGCCATCTGCGCGCGCGCCACCCCCGATGCCCGCATCATTTTTCGCAGCGCGCACCGCAAACCGGATTACCTCGATGCTCTGCGCTTGCGCGACAGCCGCGCAGTGAGTGCCCGGCTGGAATTGCATCCAGACCTGTCTGCAGCCTTGCAGCCGCGCGACCGCGTACATACCTACGCCGGTTTCCATATTGCGGACCTGCGCGCGTGAGCCTGATGGCCGAGGCACGGGTGCTGCTGCAGCTGGCGCGCGGCAGCGCCGGCGCCGGCAGCCATGCCGAACGCCTGCAGGCTTTCTACGGCCCGCAGGCCGCCCACTACGACGCGTTTCGCGAGCGCCTGCTGCACGGGCGCGAGTATCTGATCCAGCGGCTTGCGCCGCCGCCGGACGCAACGGTGATTGAACTGGGCGGCGGCACCGGACGCAATCTCGAATACTTCGGCCCGCGTCTGCTTTCGTTCGCGCGGGTTGAGGTGGTGGATCTTTGTCCGGCCCTGCTCGAACAGGCGCGCCGGCGCTGCGCACGCTGGCAGGGTCTGGTTGCGGTGGTCGAGGCCGACGCCTCCACGTATTGCCCGCCGCAACCGGCCGACTGCGTGTACTTCTCTTATGCGCTCACCATGATTCCGGATTGGCGCGCCGCCGTGGACAATGCACTCGGCATGCTGCGGCCGGGCGGTCTTCTGGGCGCGGTCGACTTCTATGAGGCGCCGCCCGGCCCGCCTGCAGGCCGCGCGTGGCGCGGCAGGTTCACACGCGGTTTCTGGCGGCGCTGGCTAGGGCACGACGGCGTCCTGCTCGATCCGCGCCACCTGCCCAATTTGCTCGATCGCACCGAACCGGTTTGCTGCGAAGTGCGCAGCGCCAGCGTGCCTTACCTGCCCGGACTGCGCGTGCCCTATTACCTCTACATCGGTCGCAAGCGTGCGGGTTGATCGTGGTGCGGGTCAGATCGATATTCCTTTCCGACATACACCTCGGCACCCGCGCCTGCCAGGCCGAGCGTCTGCTTTCATTCCTGCGCGCCTACGAAGCCGAGCACGTCTATCTGCTGGGCGATATCGTCGACTTCTGGTCGCTTGCGCGCGGCGTCTACTGGCCGCCGCCGCACAATACCTTCGTGCAGAAAATGCTGAAGCGCGCGCGGCACGACGTGAAAGTCACTTTCGTTCCGGGGAACCACGACGAGGCGCTGCGCGACTACGTGGGCAGCAACTTTGGCGACATACTCGTGGTGCGCGAGGCGGTCCACACCGCCGCGGACGGCCAGCGCTACCTGCTGATACACGGGGATGAATTCGATCAGGTCACGCGCTATCACCGCT
>JAJZUK010000274.1 GCA_021847125.1 Pseudomonadota bacterium
GCCGAGCGCTTTACCCAGTTCGGCACCTCGGCCAAGTTCATCGACGCCATCGCCAAGCGCGGCCTGAAGCCGCGCCAGACGCACAGCCTCGCCTCGGTGCGCACGCTCGTCTCCACCGGCTCGCCGCTGGTGCCCGAGAGCTACGACTATGTCTATCGCGACATCAAGCGCGACCTGTGCCTGTCCTCGATTTCCGGCGGCACCGATATCATGGGCTGCTTCGCCGACGCCAATCCCATCCTGCCGGTCTACCGCGGCGAGCTGCAGTGCCGCAGCCTGGGGATGAAAGTCGAGGTGTGGGACGAGGACGGCCGCGCGCTGGTGGGCCAGAAGGGCGAACTCGTTTGCACCAAACCGTTTCCGTCCATGCCTGTGGGCTTCTGGAACGACGCGGGGGGCAAGCGTTACCACGAGGCCTATTTCGCGCGCTATCCGAATGTGTGGTGCCACGGCGATTATTGCGAACTGACCGAGCGCGGCACCATGATCGTCTACGGGCGTTCGGATGCGACCCTGAATCCGGGCGGCGTGCGCATAGGCACCGCCGAAATCTACGCCCAGGTCGAGAAGATCGATGCGGTGGAGGAAGCGGTCGCGATCGGCCAGCTGTGGCCGCCGGAGCAGCCGAGTGACACGCGCGTGGTGCTGTTCGTCAAGCTGCGCGCGGGGCTGACTCTCGACGCTGCGCTCGAAGAGCGCATCCGCCGCCAGATCCGCGACAACACCACGCCGCGCCACGTGCCGGCGCGCATCGTGCAGGTGCCCGATATCCCGCGCACCAAGAACGGCAAGGTGGTGGAACTCGCGGTGAAGGCGATGGTGCACGGCATGCCGGTGACGCACACCGACGCGCTCGCCAATCCGGAGGTGCTGGCGCTGTTCCGGGATATGCCGGAGCTGGCGGTCTGATCGCAACGTGTTTTGCCGTCCCGCTTACCCCGACTTGCGCTTCGGTGCAGACGCCGCGCGCTTGGGCGCGCCAGTGGCCGCTTTGCGCTTGATCGCTTTCTTTTTGTGCGCGGGAAGCTTCTTCTTCGCGGGGGCCGCCTTGCCACGCAAATCGGGCACGAGCACGTCCGCCATCTCGATGCCGAATACTTCGGCGAGTTTCGATTGGTCGAGTATCTTCCCGGCCGCAGGCGCTTTGTTCGCGAGCCGCAGGCCCGCGCTCGCGCGGGCGACGAGATCCTTCGCATCGACTTTGCGCAAGGTAAACAGCAGTTCCGGCTGCCGGTCCAGGCGTGCGCCGACGCCGTAGAGCACCGCAGAGCTTCATACGCCGCTACCCTCGCGCGCGACCGGATCCGCGGGCAAGCCCAATTCGCGGCGCAGCATCTGCGTGATTCCCGGGTCGAGCGGCGGCGTTTTCTTTTGCGCGTCACGCTCGATCTGCGCGATCAGCGCCTCGACCGCCTCGCGCCCGTCCGGGTCGCGCACTGCCTGGCGCGGCGTGCGATTCCCCAATATCGGCAACTCGGTGTCGAGCCAGCCGGCGTAATGGCCAAGCAGCATCTCCCGCAGTTTCTCGCGCACTTCGGGCCGTTGCATCAGTTCCTCATCCTCGCTTCGCTGCGCCGGCCGCGGGGATTGCCTTACGCGCTCGAGCAAGGACTCGCTCGACTCCTGCTTGGCCACGCGAAACTCGGCGTTGGCCCCAAGCAGGCGCTCGACCAGGCCGCGCGCGCGCGCGGCGCGCTCGACCGAGTTGACTTCGACCCGCAATTGCCCGTCCTTCAGCTCCAGCCGCGCGAGCGTGGTGTTATCCCATTGCTTGTGCATGGCGTTGCCCGCGCGCATCCAGGTCCACTCGGCTTCGAGCAAATTGCCATCGGCGTCGCAGCGCTCCCGATCGGATACGATGGACTCGCCCTCGCCCAACTGCGCGGCATCGAACGCTGCCGCGGCCGCCCGGGCATCGGCGATGCTGAACACCAGCTTATGCAAAACCAGGGCTTCGCCGTCGGTGTTCTGCAGCTTGGGCAGTTGCGGATTCAGCCGGCGCTCGGCGAAATCAAGATACAAATCGATCAATTCGATGTCCCATGCCTTGAGCAGCGCCGTATCCTTGAGTTCCGCTTCCTCGCGCATGGCCTGGCGCAACTCGATGATCGCCGGCTTGTCCCCAGGCTCGATGACGACCGGCCCATAACCATCCAGCAGCGACAGGCCATCGATATCCACGACCTGCGCAAACACGATGTCTCCGCGCCGCGCGCTTTGCGACCCGCTATGTTCGCTGACGAAGCGCTCACGCCCGAGAATCAAATCGCGCAGGAGAAAACCGCGACCCGGTTCGACCTGCGCAACTTCGTGGAAACTGAAGGCCGTCGCCTGGCAAGCTTCGAGGTAGCGCGCGAGCAGCGGATCGAGATTTCGCCGCCGGCGCGCGAGGTATTCGCCCGAGACCGTGGCCGCGCGCGAAGCAAGCCCGGGAACGCGCGTGCCTTCGGCAGCGGGAGACCACTGATGAAAAAACCAGGGGATGAACACCGGTATATGCGGCGATTTCGGATCGAAGTCGGCGTCTTCCTCCGGCGAAAATTCCGCCCACGCTTCGGCAAAGCACTCGCGTCCCGGATACTTGTCGACGAAGCGCAACAGCTCCTCGGTAAGATTCTGAATCGCGGCGCGTACGCGGCGGTGCAAGGTCTGTTGCGGCGTCTCCGCGGCGGCGGATTCAGCCCGCAGGCAACAGTGTTTGAATTTTTTCCCGCTGCCGCAGGGACAAAGCTGGTTTCGGCCGGGGCCCATGAGAATGTGTCCGAATGAAGATCGCGCCCTGAATCGGGCGCAGGATCACGCCATCATAGAGAAGCATGGGTCGAGCGGCAAGCTCGGCGATTTCGGCCCGAAGATACAGGCGAAGCCGTTTGCTTTGGGGCGGGAATCACCATTGTCGAACTAATCCGCTCACCCCGGCCGGCGCTTGCGCTTCGTCGCGGACGCCACGCGCTTCGGCGCGCCGGTGGCCGCTTTCTTCTTGCGCACGGGGGCATTCTTCTTCACGGGAGCCTTCTTTTTCGCCGGGGCCGCCTTGGCGCGCAAATCGGGCACGACCGCGTCCGCGATCTCGATGCCGAATACTTCGGCGAGTTTCGATGCATCGAGTATTTTCCCGGCTGCGGGGACTTTCTTCGCCAGCGGCAGGCCGGCGCCCGCGCGGGCGACGAGATCCTTTAGAT
>JAJZUK010000275.1 GCA_021847125.1 Pseudomonadota bacterium
TCTTGTTGCTGACTTCTAATCGAGCTGCGGCGGATCGAACCAATTGGTAAGCGCGAGGCCCCCGTCGACCACGATGCTGGCGCCGCTCACATAGCCGGCAATCCGGTTCGACAGCAGCGCCAAGGCCATCGGCGCGAGGTCGTCGGCCTGCCCCAGCCGTCCCAGCGGAATGTGGCGCGCCAGCGCCGGATCGGCGACGAATCCGCCGGCGGCGATCGCACCGGGCACCAGCGCATTGACGCGGATCGCGTACCTGCCCAGCGTCCGCGCAAGTTCCTTGACCAGAATATCCATCGCCGCCTTGGAACTGCTGTAATGCGGCAGGTTGCGTGGCGTATGCGCGTGCAGCGAGGTCAGATAGAGCATGCTCCCCGGCGCTTTCGCCGCGATCAGGCTTTTCGCGATTTCGCGTCCGAGATGAAATCCCGCGTCCAGATTCACCGCGCGCATGCGCTCCCAGGTCTCGTCGCTGACCGCGAGCAGGTGATCCTGCTCGCGCCGCGGCGGCGATGCGCTGTGCACGAACAGCGTGACGAGCCCCAGCTGGCTGCGCGCATGGTCGAGCAGGCGGTCGCATTCGCTGCGCTCGGCCAGATCGCAGGACCAGGCGAAGGCGAGCGCCGGATCGGCGGCGGCCGCAGTGGCGGCGCGCACCCTTTCCTCATTGATGTCGACGAACACCGTGCGCACGCCCTCAGCCACCAGCGCCAGCGCAATCGCGCGGCCGATGCCGTTGCCGGCGCCGGTCACTACTGCGGCGTCCTGCTTCGGCTCGAATGCATGGTCGAATATGGCCATGGTGTTTTCTCCCGCTGAATTAGCTCGCGTCCGGCTGCTTGCTCGGCTGCGCGGCGACGAAGGCATCGAGCTTCATGCACTCGCCGAATATGCGCATGATTTCGGGATAGGGCGCGAGCCCGCACTGATAGCGCTGCGCATTGAACACCTGCGGCACCAGACAGCAATCGGCCAGCGTGACCTGGTCACGATAGCAGTATTTGCCGGATTTTCTTGCGCCGGCAAGATAGGCTTCCAGGCCGCCCAGTCCCTCGGCGATCCAGTGCCGGTACCACTGGTTCACGCCCTCTTCGTCCAGAGCGAAGCGCTGCTTGATATAGCGCAGCGTGCGCAGATTGTTGAGCGGGTGAATCTCGCAGGCGATGATCTGCGCCACCGCGCGCACGTAGGCCCGGTCGGCCGGTGCGGTTGGCAGCAGCGGCGGCAGCGGGTGCGTTTCTTCAAGGTATTCCATCATCGCCAGCGACTGCACCAGTATGTTGCCGCCATCGTCCAGCGCCGGCACCAAACCCTGCGGATTGAGCGCCAGATAGCCCTCCAGCTTGTGCTCGTTCTTGGGCAGGCTCACCGGCAGCGCTTCATAGGCGAGGCCTTTGTAATTGAGCGCGATGCGCATGCGGAACGCCGCGGAAGAGCGAAAGAAGGTATACAGTTTCATTGGCCTGGATCCGGCGAAGAGCAAGCAATTACGCGGATTCTGACACAATTTCCGTTGCCGCCGTGCGGGCTTTTTGCCAGAATGCAGGCGCGACAAAACGGGAGCGGCGATGGTTCTTTTTCCGGGCAAGGCCTACGACGAAATCAAGGTCGGCGAGAGCTTCGGCTCGGCCATGACCGTCACCGAAACGCACTTGGTGCTCGCCGCGGGGCTGTTCGGCGACTTCAATCCCCTGCACACCAACGAGATGCACGGCAAGCAAAGCCGCTTCGGCAGCCGCATCCTGCACGGCCCGTTCACCAGCGCCCTGGTGTCGGCCCCCGTGGGCATGTACTTCGGCGGCACCGCCATCGCCTACCTGGAACATACCTGCCGCTTCAAGGCGCCGGTGCGCGCCGGCGATACGCTCACCACGACCTGGACCATCGCGGAGAAACACGACAAGCCCAAGCACCATGGCGGCATTGCCGTATTGAGCGGCGTATGCAGGAACCAGGAGGGCGAGGTGGTGGTCGAGGCCGACGGAAAAATTCTGGTCAAGAGCCGCGAGAAGAAATGAAGCAGCGTTGGTGTCCGTTGCAAATTGAATTTTGCAACGGCAAATTCAGGGGAGCATGAGGGGAGATATCCCCTCATGTTCAAATTGACGCTCAGCCGTGCTTTAGTTTCAGCACCAGCACCGTGCCGGTGAGCGCGAGCGTGACCGAGTTCGCCACGATGATAGGCCAGGCGCCCAGGGCCAGGCCGTAGGCGAGCCAGAAGCAGACCCCGGTCGTGAACACGAGGTACATGCTCAGGGATATGTCGCGCGTGGAGCGCGTCTTCCATACGCCCCAGACCTGTGGTGCAAAGGCGACCGTGGTGAGCACGCCCGCCACCGAGCCGAGAAAGTCCGCCAGATTCATCGCAATTCCCTCGTATTCCCAGCGCCGTCTCAGCCGCGGCGGCTTTCCTTCACCACCGAGCGGCGCACATAGCCTATGCCGACCGCGGCCAGCAGCGCGACCAATGGGATCGCCGCTCCCATGATGAGGTCCGGGTCCACGGCGTAGCCGGCGGACTTGAACGCCTGCGCCACATGGCCCACCAGGCCGACCAGATAATAGGTGATGGCCGCCACCGACAAGCCCTCTACCGTTTCCTGCAGGCGCAGCTGCAGGCGCGCGCGCCGGTTCATCGACGCCAGCAGTTCCTGGTTCTGCATTTCGCGCACGATGTCCACGCGCGTGCGCAGCAGGTCGCTGGCGCGTGCTACGCGCTCGGACAATTCGGCCTGCCGCCGCGCCACCGACTCGCAGGTGCTCATGGCCGGCGCCAGGCGACGCTGCATGAACTCGTCTATGGTCTGGATGCCCACGATGCGCTGCTCGCGCAATTCCGCGATGCGCTGGCGCACCAGCCCGTAATAGGCGCGCGCGGCGCCGAAGCGATAGCTGCTCGCGGCGACCCCGCTCTCCACCGCCGCCGCAAGCCGGGTGAGCCGGTCGAGCAGCGCGGGCTCGTCGGCCGGACTCTGCTGCACCATCAGGCCGGTGATGCCGGCCAGTTCGGCCTCGGCGGCAGCGAGCCTGGCGCCGGCTGCGCGCGCGAGCGGCAGCGCGAGCAAGGCGAACATGCGATAGGTTTCGATTTCCAACAGGCGCTGCAGCACGCGTCCGGCGCGGCGCCGTCCCATGCCGTAATCGAGCAGCAGGAAGCGCGAACAGCCGTCCGCATGAATGCGGA
>JAJZUK010000276.1 GCA_021847125.1 Pseudomonadota bacterium
TGTCCGACTTCGAATACGAATTCCAGCTCGCGGGGATGAACCGCAACCTTTACCCGGATGTGGAAACCCTGTTCCTGACCCCCGGCGAACAGCATATGTTCGTTTCCGCCACGATGGTGCGCGAAATCGCGACCCTGGGCGGGGACGTGAGCAAGTTCGTCCAGCCGTCGGTGGAGCGCTGGATCAAGGAAAAAGTCCGGCAGATGGGAGGCTGACATGGCGCTGATGATCACCGACGAGTGCATCAACTGCGACGTGTGCGAGCCGGAGTGCCCGAACGGCGCCATTTCCCAGGGGGCGGAAATCTATGTCATCGACCCGGCCAAGTGCACCGAGTGCGTGGGCCACTTCGACGAGCCTCAGTGCGTCGCGGTCTGCCCGGTGGACTGCATACCGCTCAACCCGGAGCATGCCGAAACCAAGGAGGCGCTGCAGCAGAAATATCAGCGCCTGATGGCGCAGAAGCAAAACGGCTGAACGCCCTTGCGGGGGCGAGGTCGGCTACTTCTGGCAGACCGGGCAGTAGAAAGTCGAGCGCTGGCCCTGGCGCAACTGGCGGATAGGCGCGTTGCAGACGCGGCAGGGCTGGCCGGCCCGGCCGTAGACGTAATACTGCTGCTGGAAATAGCCCGAACTGCCGTCGCTGTGAACGAAGTCGCGCAGGCTGCTGCCGCCGGCGGCCAGGGCCTGTTTCAGCGTCGACTTGATTGCGGCGGCGAGCGCTTCACAGCGTGCGAGCGACAGGCGCAGCGCCGGGGTGCGCGGATTGATGCGGGCGTGGTACAGGCTTTCGTTGGCGTAGATATTGCCGACCCCGACGACGAGGCTCGCGTTCATCAATGCGAGCTTCACCGCAGTCTTGCGCTTGCGCGTGGCCGCGTGCAGCAGCCTGCCGGTGAACGCGGCCTCCAGCGGCTCGGCGCCCAAATTCGCAAGCAGGGGATGACGCGCGATATCGCCGCCATGCCAGAGCACGGCGCCAAATCGGCGCGGGTCGCGCAGGCGCAGCAACTTCTTTCCCAGCAGCAGGTCGAAATGCTCATGTCGCCCGGCTTCGGCGCCGGCATTCAGGATGCGCAGGCTTCCGGACATGCCCAGGTGCAGGATCAGCCAGCCGGCATGCGCGTCCGCGCGGCAGTCGACAAGAATATATTTGCCGCGGCGCTCTATGCCGGCGATGCGCAGGCCGGTGACGCGCGCCGCCAGATTGAGCGGTATCGGCCAGCGCAATCTGCGCTGGCTGACGCGCACGCCGGTGATGATCTTGCCGGCCAGATGGGGCTCGATGCCTCGGCGCGTGATCTCGACTTCGGGTAGTTCTGGCATGGTTTCGGCGGACCGGTTTTCCTTGTACTGGCGCGCAAATATACCTAATATGTACCCCCCACGCTAAGCTATCCGCGCAACAATGCCTTTTCCGCTTCGACCCGCCTTCCCTTTGCTCGTTCGGACACTGCTTGCGGGCCTGAGCCTGACGCTTGCTGCCTGCGCGCAGCAACCGGCACGGCAACAGGCGCCTACGCCGCCGGCAACGCAAGCCCAGTCCGGACAGGCCGAGCCCAAGAAGGCCGACACGCCGGCAGCTGCGCCCGCAATTCCCGTCAAAGCGGACCTGCCCAAACAGGATCTGACCGAGGCGGTGCTGTACGAATATCTGCTTGCGGAAATTGCCGGCCAGCGCGGGGCTGTCGGCCTGTCGGCGCAGGCCTACGCGGATCTGGCCAGGCACACGCGCGATCCGCGCATCGCCAGACGGGCGGCCGAGGTCGCCGTGTACGCGCGCATGCCCGCCGCCGCGATCGACGCCGCCAGGATCTGGTATGAAAGCGAACCCGCCTCGATGCAGGCCTTGCAGGCGCTTACCAGCCTGCTGATTGCCGCGAAGCGCGAGGAGGAAGCGCTGCCGTATCTGCAAAAACTGCTGGAAGACGACCGCAGCGGTGACGGCTTCCTGCAGCTTCAGCGCCTGCTCGCGAACAATCAGGACAAGGCGCAGACGCTGAAGCTGGTGCAGCAACTGGCCGAGCCCCATCCCGGGGTCGCGCAGGCGCACTTCGCCATCGCTCAAGCGGCGGCGGGCGCAGGTCAGAGGGAGCTCGCCCTGGCTGAAGTGCGCGCGGCCTCCAGGCTCAAGCCGGACTGGAGTCTGCCGGTGCTGCTGGAGGCGCAACTGCTGCAGCGGCAGTCGAACGCGCTGGCGATCGAGCGCCTCGCCGCTTTTCTCGCGAAGCATCCCAGGGAGCGCGAAGTGCGCATGAGCTATGCGCGCCTGCTCGTGGCGGAGAAGAAATATACCGAGGCGCGCGCCGAGTTCCAGAATCTGTCCAAGGATTTTCCGGACGATGCCGACGTGGTCTTCGCCGTCGGCGTGCTGTCGTTGCAGCTTCAGGACTACGCGCCGGCGGAGGCGAATTTCAAGCGTCTGCTGGTACTGCCTTATCGCGACAAGAACACGGTGCGCATGTATCTGGGCCAGCTCGCCGAGGAGCAAAAAAATTACCCGGAAGCATTGCGCTGGTATAACGAAGTCGCCGGCGACGACGCGTACTTGCGGGCGCAGTTGCGCTATGCCCAGGTGCTGGGCAAGCAAGGCAAGCTCGACGCGGCGCGCGCCCATCTGCGGCAAGTCGAAGCCGGTGGCGTCGAGGGGCGCGTGCAGCTGCTGCTGGGCGAAGCGCAGCTGCTGCGCGACGCCAACCAGCCGCGCGAGGCGTTCGAGCTGATCGAGAACGCGCTGAAGGCGCTGCCGGACCAGCCGGAGCTGCTCTACGATTACGCCATGCTGGCGGAAAAGCTCGATCGTGTGGACCTGCTCGAGGCCAACCTGGAGAAACTGATCCGCCTGCAACCCGACCATGCGCATGCGTACAACGCCCTGGGCTATTCCCTGGCCGACCGCAGCCTGCGCCTGCCCGAGGCGCAGCAACTGATCGAGAAGGCGCTGCAGCTTGCGCCCGAGGACCCGTTCATCATCGACAGCATGGGCTGGGTGCTGTACCGCATGGGCAAGCAGCAGCAGGCCCTGGAGTATCTGCGCAAGGCCTACGCTGCGCGCCCGGATCCCGAGATCGCGGCACACCTGGGTGAGGTATTGTGGGTCTCGGGGGAGCGCGGCGAAGCCGAGAAGATCTGGCTCGAGGCAGCCAAGAAGACTCCGGGCAACGAAGCTCTCA
>JAJZUK010000277.1 GCA_021847125.1 Pseudomonadota bacterium
CGATTTTCTGCTGCGCATGCTGACGCACGTGCGCGTCCGCCATCCCGACGTGCTTCTGCTGATCGCCGGAGAGGGGCCGGCGCTGCCGCACCTGAGAAGCATGGTGCGGCGCCTTCGGCTCGACGCGAACCTGCAGTTTATCGGCTATCTGGACCGCGCCGTTGCGCTGCTCGACTGCTTTCGCGCCGGCGACGTGTTCGTATTCGCGTCGCGCACCGAAACACAAGGACTGGTGCTGCTCGAAGCGATGGCGCTCGGCGTGCCGGTGGTCGCGCTTGCGGAGATGGGCGCGATCGATATTCTCGAAGCCGGCGCGGGCGCGGTGACCGCTCCGCCCGACGAGCAGGCGTTCGCTGACGCGGTGTGCCTGCTGCTCGACTCGCCCGCGCTGCGGCGCCGGCTTGGCGCCGAAGGTCGCCGCTTCGCGGCCGGTTGGGACGCCGCGGCGCAGGCGCGACGCCTTGCGGATTTCTACGCCGGGGTGCGGCGCGAGCGCGCGGCCGGTGTTGCGGTCCGGGACCGCAGTTCAGGAAGTCACGCTGCCCCGGGCAACGCTATCGACCAGCGAGACGCCCAGCGCCTCTGACTGCGCGCCCGCGACGGCGAGTAGCAGCGTCTCAAACTGTCCGACGACGCGGTCCCAGGCCAGCGTTTCCGCGGTTTGGCGCGCGCGCTCGCCGAAGCTGCGGATGGATGCGCGGTCGGCCACCAGTGCTTTGGCCTGGTGTACGAATCCGCCAACGTCGCCGTAGTGCGCCAGCAGGCCGTTGCGGCCGTGATGGATGTGTTCGGCCGCGGCTGCGTATTCGTAGGCAACGACCGCAAGTCCGCTGGCCATCGCTTCCACGGTCACGTTGCCGAAGGTTTCGGTGAGACTCGGAAACAGGAATACGTCGCCTGAGGCGTAATGCATGGCGAGATCCTCTCCGGTCCGCATGCCGGCATAGATCGCGTCGGGGCAGCGCGCGCGCAGGCCGTCGCGCGCCGGACCGTCGCCGACGAAAACGAGTTTAGCGCGCGGTACTGTGCGCAAAGCCTGCTCGTAGGCGGAGATCACCGGGCCGAGATTTTTTTCCGGTGCAAGGCGTCCGACATGCAATATTACCGTTTCGTGCGGCGCGACACCCCAGCTCGCGCGCAGTGCATCGCTGCGCCGGGCAGGAGTGAACAGCTTGGTGTCGACGCCGCGGGCGACGACGCGCAAATTGTGAAACCCGGTCGCCGCCAGCTCGCGCCGCAGCGATTCGGTCGGTACCATAGTCATAAGCGTGCGATTGTGGAATTTGCGCAGGTAAGCCGCGATCGGCTGGCGCAGCCAGCCGATGCCGTAATGCCGGCTGTAGGCGTGAAAGTTGGTGCGGAAATCGGAACTCACCGGCAGCTTGAGCTTGAGCGCGGCCTGCAGAGCAGACCACCCGAGCGGGCCCTCGGTGACGATGTGAACGATGTCCGGGCGGTGGTGCGACCACATGCGCAGGAGCGCGCGCTTGGCCGGAAGTCCCATGCGCAAGTCGGGATAGCGCGGAATCGGCAGTCCACGCAATAAAATCTCGCGCAAGCCCGTTTCGTCCTCGGGCTGGCAGGAGCGGCTTTGCCGCGGCCGCACCAGTTGAATTTCGTGATTGCGCGCGCGCAGGCCTTCGACGAAATGCACCGCGGTATTCGCGACGCCGTTAATTTCCGGCGGGTAGGTTTCGGTGACAAAGGCGACACGCAGCGACTTGTTCATAACCGGGAGCTTCTCGAGGATGATGCTGTCGATCTCCATTTTGCGAGCGTGACAGAGGCTCAAGAAGATTTGATGACAATGCGGCGCACGCGCTGTCACGCGTTTGTCATGCCGCCGTAAACGGAGCGTCGCATTCGAGAGCCAACATAGCGTCAGGCTATTCCATCATCTGCACAGGAGGCGCGATGAAAGAGTTTCTCGATACACTCAGGGTTCAGCGCTGGGATGATCACCGCTTTTACCACCACAGCCGCATCAACCAGTCGCTGCATCTCCTGAGCGCGCTGAGTTTTCTTTGCGCCTACGCACTCGTCTTCTCCGACCCGGTAGCGGCCACGATGATCGGCTGGCTCGCGGCCATGGTCAGCCGCCAGATCGGCCACTTTGCTTTCGAACCGAAGGGCTACGACGCAGTCAATCAAGCCACACACGAATACAAAGAGGCGATCAAAGTCGGCTATAACCTGCAGCGAAAGATCGTGTTGCTGAGTATTTGGGCGCTATCGACCGTCGCGCTGTATTTCGATCGCACGTTGTTCGGCCTGTTCGCACGGACGGACACGGCCGGCTTCGTACATAACCTGGCCATCGTGTGGCTGACGATCGGTGTCGGCAGCTTGCTGTTCCGTACTTTACACCTGTTCTATCTCAAGGACGCGCGCACGGGGCTGGCATGGATGACCAAGATACTCACCGATCCCTTCCACGATATTAAGCTCTATTACAAAGCACCGGTCTATCTCCTGCGCGGCGAGTTGATCGATCCGATGTTGCACGAGCAGCGCGCCTGAGCGGCGGCTGCCGCCACGCCGCTTCGGGACTGTGCGCTACGATGGCGTCAGCGAGGAAGCAGGCGGTGCTGGATGATTTCCCGCAGGATGCTGCGCTTGATCGACTTGTTGCTGAGTGCGGCATCTTCCCACCACCATCCGTCGCTGTGCATTGCCTGCGCCGCTGCGACGAAATGGTCGCACACCCCCGCAAAATCCTCGTCGCTGTAGTTCAGACTGAAGATCAGGCGGCCGGTCCCGACCCAGCTCAGCGCAAGGCCCTCGACGCGCAGGTAATACTGCAGCATCCAGTTGTAACGGGACGGACGCGTATAGAACACGGTCCAGATCGACGACAGGTTCGCCACCTGCACCGGCAAGCCGGCCTCGCGCAGACGCAGATTGAGATGCTGCGCGCGGCCATTCCAGCGGGCATCGAGGCTCGCATAGAGCGCGCGTACGCCGGGCGTTTCCAGGCGTTCAAGAAATACCTGCATCGCCCCCATCACGTACGGATGGGAATGGAAGGTGCCGCGCGCAAAGCAGATGTCGGCGGGGCGGTCTTCACGGGACCGCTTCATCAGTGCTGCGGTCCCGCATACCACGCCGACAGGCAAGCCGCCGCCGAGCGTTTTGCCGTAGGTCACCATATCGGCGCGGACGCCG
>JAJZUK010000278.1 GCA_021847125.1 Pseudomonadota bacterium
CGATACCGCGCAGATCGCGTTCGAGAACTGCCGCATACCCGCGGCGAATCTGCTCGGTCCGGAAGGCATGGGCTACCGCATCGCGCTGTCCAACCTGGAAGGCGGGCGCATTTGCATCGCGGCGCAAGCGGTGGGCATGGCGCGCGCCGCGTTCGAGGCGGCGTTGAAGTACGCGCACGAGCGGGTCAGCTTCGGCAAGCCGATCATCGAACACCAGGCGGTGAATTTCCGCCTCGCCGACATGGCAACGCAAATCGAGGTCGCGCGGCAGATGGTGCTGCATGCAGCGACCCTGCGCGACGCCGCACTGCCCTGCCTGAAGGAAGCCTCGATGGCCAAGCTATTCGCCTCCGAAATGGCCGAAAGGGTCTGCTCCGACGCGATCCAGATCCACGGCGGCTACGGTTACGTCAACGATTTCCCGGTCGAGCGCATCTATCGCGACGTGCGCGTGGCGCAGATTTACGAAGGCGCGAGCGACATCCAGCGTATGGTCATCGGCCGCGCGCTCGCAGGCCAATGATGGAGCGACGCGCCAACATGGGGGATCAACAAGGGGGTGTGCCCCCTTGTTACTTTAGGTGCGCGAGCGATATCCAGCGCATGGTCATCGGCCGCGCGCTCGCTGGAGGCTGAGATCGAGCCGGCGCGCATCGCCTACGCATCCTGCCCGCTGTGCGGCGACGCGGCCATCCTCGACCTGCTCGAGGCCGATTGCACGCACCATCCGCTGTATCAGCCGGCCCTGCCCGCGAGCATAGGCTGGTGCCGCTGTCACGGCTGCGGCCATGTGTTCGCCGAGGGTTATTTCAATCAGGCGGCCGAGGCCTTGCTGTTCTCGGCCACGCCGCCGGGGCAGGAACCGGGGGACGACGTCGAGCGCCAGCGCGCGCTGTGGGCCGGCGTGGTCGAGCGCGTAAGCGCGCACCTCGACGCCGCGCCGCAGCGCGCAGGCGCCGCACTCGGACGCTGGCTCGACGTGGGCTTTGGCAATGGCTCGCTCATCTTTACCGCGGCCGAATGGGGCTACCGGCCGCTGGGCCTGGACCTGCGCGCTTCCGGCGTCGCCAAACTGCAGGCGCTGGGCTTCGAGGCGCGCCGCTGCGACCTGCTCGAACTCAAGGAGCCGTCTGCATTCCAGGTCGTATCCCTGGCCGACGTGATCGAGCATCTCGCGTTCCCGCGCCAGACCCTGGCGCATGCGGCGACGCTGCTCGCGCCGCAAGGCCTGCTGTTCGTATCCACACCCAACATCGATACCGCCGTCTGGCGCGCGCTCGATGCGCAAGGGGCCAATCCCTACTGGGGCGAGCTCGAACACTATCACTGCTTCAGCCGCGCGCGCCTGTACGCGCTGCTGCGCGAATGCGGCTACGAGCCGATCCACTACGACGTCAGCCCGCGTTACCGCTGCGGCATGGACGTTATCGCCCGAAAGCGCTGAACGCCGCGCGAATTCGCCCGCGAGACGCTACACTATGCGGCGAGCGCGGGATCTGCGGCTGGCACGCAAGCCTGACCGGAACCAAGGAGCGAATATGGCGGCACCGATCGACTTCTATTTCGACTTTTCCTCTCCCTACGGCTATTTCGCCAGCACCAAGATCGACGCGCTCGGCGCCAAATACGGACGCGAAGTCCTCTGGCGCCCGTTCCTGCTCGGCGCCGCGATGAAAATCACCGGCGGCGCGCCGCTGCCCGGCGTGCCGCTCAAAGGCGATTACGCCCGGCGCGACTTCGCCCGCAGTGCGAAGTATTACGGCGTGGAGTACAAACTGCCCTCGACCTTCCCGATCTCCTCGCAGGCACCGGCACGCGCCTTCTACTGGCTCAACCGCAAAGACCCGCGACAGGCCAAGGCGCTGGCCGCGGCGCTGTACCGCGCCTATTTCGTCGACGACATCAATATCTCCAATCCGGAGGACACCGTCGCGGTGTGCGCCAAGTTCGGGCTCAAGGCCGAAGAAGTGCGCGCGGCGCTCAACGATGCCGCGATCAAGGAACTGGTGAAGACGGAAGTGGACCAGGCCATCGCCCGCGGCGCTTTCGGCTCGCCCTATATCGTGGTCGGCGAGGAAGCGTTCTGGGGCGCCGATCGCCTGGAGCAGATCGAAAAGTGGCTCGCCAGCGGCGGCTGGACCTACTAGGCGCGCAGCTCGTGAACAGCGAAAAGATCAAGGTAAAGACCGAAACCGGGCAGACCATGGAGGTCGTGGTGCTGAGCAAGCGCGCCAGCGGCATCGAAATCGTGCTCGGCGAGGGCATCCACAACGTCAAATGCACGCTGAGCCCGACGCGCAACGGCCTGGCCTACGCCGGCAGCGTGATGGGGCGGGAAATCGTATACCAACGCAGCCGCGATCAGGTGCAGGCGGATATCGACCTGCTCAACCCGGCTCTGCGCAAATCCAGGCCGCGCTGATAGCTCAAGCTCGTCTAAGCGGAGGAAGCCATGCACACGCGTTCAAGCTTCGGCCCCATCGTCCTGATCCTGATTGGCACGATTTTTTTGCTGGTCAATCTCGGCATGCTGCCGATCGCGGAATTGAGAGCCCTGCTCGCAAAGTGGTGGCCGCTGATTCTGATTCTGATCGGCGTGTGGCAACTCGTTCGCCCGCGGCGCGACGGTCGCTAACGGGAACCGGCGCGGCGGCGCACGAGTGCGCCCGGGTACCTGAATGCGGTCGGCTTGGCCGCTACGCCTGCGCCAACCGCTGCGCGTAAGTTTCGGCGAAACGCTGCACCGCCGCCCAATCGGTGTATTCGTAGTCGCGCGAAGTGTCGGTCTCGCCGCCGCCCAAGGTCATGAACACGATCATCACCCTGCGTTTGATCGGACCGTAAAGGCTGTACTTGAGGGCTCCGGCAAAACTCGCCGTCAGCTGCGGCCGCCAGCCGGTTTTGCGCAGGAACTTGTCGATATAGCGCTTTGCCGCATAGGGCTTCGGCCGCAGCCCGCCGGCGCTCAGGCTCACCGAGAAGAAAGCACAGGGCCGTGTGGCAAGAGCGCCGCCCAAGCGGCTTATCAATTTATGCAGGTAAGCCGGATGGTGGCCGTAGTGTATCGAGGCGCCCACCATCACGCCGTCGTAGGCCACCGGGTCCAGGCGCGCCGGGTCGGTGTCGGCCGGCAGCAGTTCGACGCTGTGCGCCCGGCTCCTG
>JAJZUK010000279.1 GCA_021847125.1 Pseudomonadota bacterium
GCTTTCATGGAATACCAGCTGCCGCACGCGGCGATCAGCCTGAAACAGGGGGCGGGGCGCCTGATCCGCGACGAGACCGATCGCGGCGTGCTCATGATCTGCGACCCGCGGCTGATCACCAAGCCCTACGGGCGGCGCATCTGGAAAAGCCTGCCCGCGATGCGGCGCACGCGTGTGCTCGAAGAGGTGACCGATTTTTTCGCCGCTGCTCCGGTAGAATAGCGGCATCTTGTGAGAACGGGCCCTGTTGGAGGTGGTGCTGTGCGAGGGGGTGCTGTTGGAGGGGCGCCCTCGCCCCGATCGGTGCAGGCTCGAAGTACTGTCGGCCCGGGGGCGGGCCTCCCACAAACCCGAGACAGATCGGCCCGGGGACCGGCCTCATGCACTTCGGTGGCAGATCCACGGAATTCAAAACATGAATCGTTTGAAACGCGCATAGATGCACATCCTCGTAACCGGCGCCGCAGGTTTCATCGGCTCGACGCTATCGCTGCGGCTGCTCGCGCGCGGCGACCGCGTGGTCGGGCTGGACAACCTCAATGACTACTACGATGTCGGCCTGAAAGAGGCGCGCCTCGCGCGACTGCGCGCGCACAGCGGTTTCGAATTCGAGAAAATCGACATTGCCGACAGAGTGCTGATGGCACGCCTGTTCGCCGGTCGACATTTCGACGCGGTGATGCATCTGGCGGCGCAAGCCGGGGTGCGCTATTCGATCGAAAACCCCGCGGCTTACGTCGACGCCAACCTGGTCGGCTTCGGCAATGTCATCGAAGGCGCGCGCCGTTCCGCAGTCGGCCATTTCGTGTACGCATCGTCCAGTTCCGTCTATGGCGCGAACGCCAGGCTGCCGTTCGCCGAAGACGACAACATCGATCATCCGGTGTCGCTGTATGCGGCGACCAAGAAGGCGAACGAACTGATGGCGCACAGCTACGCCCATCTGTACCGCCTGCCATGCACCGGCCTGCGTTTTTTCACCGTGTACGGACCGTGGGGCCGGCCGGACATGGCGCTGTTCAAGTTCACCCGCGGCATCCTCGCGGGCGAGGCGATACCGGTGTTCAACCGCGGCGAAATGGTGCGCGACTTCACTTACGTGGACGACATCGTCGAAGGCATCCTGCGGGTCATAGACCGGCCGGCGCAAGCCGATCCCACCTGGTCGGCGCTTGCGCCCCGGCCTTCGAGCAGCAATGCGCCCTACCGCGTCTACAATATTGGCAACAACCAGCCGGTGAAGCTCATGCGCTATATCGAAGTGCTGGAGCAGCGCCTGGGCAAGAAGGCTGTACTCGATTTGCTGCCGCTGCAGGACGGCGATGTGCCGGCGACGGTCGCCGACGTGTCGCGGCTGGCGGCTGCCGTGGGGTTCAAACCGGTGACGCCGGTGGAGGTCGGCATCGCGCGCTTCGTCGACTGGTATCGTTCGTATTACAAAGTTTGATTGCCGGCGTGCAGCGCGCCGTGATTTTTGTGCAGCACCAACCATTGAGGAAACCATGAAAATACTCATCACCGGCGGCGGCGGATTCCTGGGCTACCGTCTGGCGCAAGCGCTGCTCAAGCGCGGCGCGCTCTCCGACGCAGACGGCAAGCAGGCAGCCATATCGCAGATCGTGCTGCTCGACACCGGGTTTCCGGCGCAGACCGACGCGCGGCTCAAATGCGTGCAAGGCGATTTCACCGACGCCGCGCTGCTCGCCCAGACCATGGGCCGGGACACCGCCTCCGTGTTCCATCTGGCGGCGGTGGTGAGCGGCGGCGCCGAGGCCGATTTCGATCTCGGCATCAAAGTGAACCTGGACGGCACGCGCAACCTGCTGGAGCTGTGTCGCAAGCAGGCGCGGCCGCCGCGCTATGTGTTCACCAGTTCGGTCGCGGCCTTCGGCGGCGACCTGCCGCCGGTGCTGGACGATTCCACCACGCCCAACCCGCAGACTTCCTACGGCGCGCAAAAAGTCTGCTGCGAATACCTCGCCACCGACTTCAACCGCAAAGGCTTCATCGATGGCCGCTCGCTGCGGCTGCCGACCATCGTGGTGCGCGCGGGCAAGCCCAATCTGGCGGCATCCTCGTTCGCCAGCGGCGTCATCCGCGAACCGCTGAACGGCGTAGTTTCACCCTGCCCGGTGGACCCCGAGACCGGCGTGTGGCTGCTCTCGCCGGGCAAAGTGATCGACGCCTTCATCCATGCGCACGAACTGCCCTCCGCCGCCTGGGGTGTCAATCGCGTGGTGAACCTGCCCGGCATCACCGTGTCGGTGGCGCAGATGGTCGAGGCGCTGCGCAACATCGCCGGCGACAAGGTCGCGGCGCGCGTCGAGTGGAAGCCGGATGCGCGCATCCAGGCCATCGTCAGGACCTGGCCTACGCGCTTTACCACCGAGCGCGCGCTGAAATTGGGCTTCGTTGCGGACAAGGACATTGAATCCGTGATCCGCGATTACGTCCGCGACGAAAAGATCGTGGTTCGTTGATCGTTGTGCTTGGTCCGAGCCACGAACCACGAACCACTTACCACGAATTCCCCCAAAGCATCCACCACGGGTCTTTCTTGCCCGCGGTGCCTTTGAAATAGGGGCTGTCGGGGAAATTCTTCCGGATCACGCGGTCGGCGTCGTCGCGCAGATCGGTCATGCCCAGCGCGTCGTAGGCCTTCACCATCACAAACAGCGCCTGCTCGACCGCCGGGGCCTGGGGGTAATTCAGCATCGCGTACTGTGCGCGGTTCACGGCGGCGACGTAGGCGCCGCGTTTCATGTAGTACTCCGCCACGTGCACTTCGTGCGAGGCGAGCGCATTGACCAGATATTTCATGCGCGCGATCCCGTCCGGGGTGTACTTGCTGTCCGGATAGCGGGTGATCAGTTCCTTGAACGCGTCGAAGGAGTCGCGCGCCGCCTTGGGGTCGCGCTCGGTCAGGTCCTGCCTGCTGATGCGGCCCAGCAGCCCGAGGTCTTCGTTGAAATTGACCAGGCCCTTCAGATAATAGACGTAGTCGATGTTGGGGTGGTTCGGATGCAGCTTGATGAAGCGGTCGCAGGCGGCGAGCGACGAAGTCGGGTCGCCGTCCTTGAAATAGACGTAGGCGAGTTCGATCTGCGCCTGCTGCGCGTAGCGGCCGTAGGGATAGCGCGCTTCGAGCTTT
>JAJZUK010000280.1 GCA_021847125.1 Pseudomonadota bacterium
CTTGTTCGCTGCGTCGTTATCGAGCACGTCAACGTTTAACTCGCCTTGGTGGGACAGACCCGAGAGCGTGAGGTTGCTGCTGCCGAGGTAGCCGATAATCGGATTGACCGGATCGGGTCTGAACAGCAAATACAACTTCGCGTGCAGGGGGTGGCGCAGGGAAAGCTTGACGACCAGCTTGCCCGCCTTCAGTTGGTTCGACAGGCACCGCAGACCTGCCTCGTCGGCATTTGTTGGCACGCCAAACGAAAGTTGATTACGGAATTCCTCCGCCAAGCGCTTCTTCAGTCGCAGCGCGGTTTGGTTGTCTAGTTGTTCGCCGGTCTTGGTAAGGCTGAATGCGTCACGCAATTCGTCCTGGGGCAAGCGTTGCATTCCCACGAGCAGCCGACATTGTTTGCCTGCACCACCGGGCCACTGATCAACAAGGTCGTCGATCGCCTTCCATCCGCGCAGATTGAAGTAGCCAACGCAGAAGTCGGAGCGATCAGCGACTTCGAGCGTCGCCCGCAACGTCGGCAAGAGATCTAGGTCAATATTGTCGAAGATGCGAGGCATACCGACTCATCACTTCGTGAAGGCAAGTTTTCGCACGCTTGTCCCGATCCGGGGCACACTGGATCATTCGGGGCGCTTCCATCACTACTGGTATCCTCCTGGCCCGCGAAGGATACCACCTCGTGCAGGCGAGGACGACCACGGCGACGGATTAGACCGAACGATACAAGGAACGGAATGGCACCGTGTGTCAGGGTTCTGGAGAGGGATATCCGAACGGCGCCTGCTGCGATGCCGATTCAGGAGGCAAAACGGTCTAAGCACCAATAAGGACGCGGGTCTTCAGAGGGGTAGGCACCCCCCTCAGAGCTAGCAGTTATTAGTACTGGCGCGCTGCACGGAGGCATTTCAATCGGCCAGACGCCGCTCCAGCGCCACGATCCAGTGCTCCATCTGCAGCGCGGTGCCGCTCTGCAGATGGCTGAGGCAGCCGATGTTGGCGGAGACTATGGCCTGCGGCGAACCGGCGTGCAATGCTGCCAGCTTGTTCGCTTTCAGTTTTTCGGACAACGCCGGCTGCAGTATCGAGTAGGTGCCGGCGGAGCCGCAGCAAAGATGGCTGTCTGCGACCGGCGTCAGTTCGAAACCGGCCGCGGCGAGGATGCGCTCGACTACGCCCGTTATTTTCTGCCCGTGCTGCAGAGTGCAGGGCAGCTGCAAGGCGAGTTTGGTCGCTGCGCCCGGCGCCGCCTTCGCGAGCAGCGGCGGCAACCGCTCGAGTTCGGCTGCGATCACTTCGGAGAGATCCTTGGTCAGCGCGCCGATCCTTTCCGCTTTCGCCGCATAGGCGGGATCGTGCGCGAGCAGATGGCCATATTCCTTCACGGTGACGCCGCAGCCGCTGGCACTCATGACGATTGCTTCCACAGCACCAGCCCCGCCCTGCGCCGGTTCGACGTAGGGCCACCAGGCGTCGATCAGCGCGCGCATGTCGGCGAGGCCATCTTCCTGCGCATTCAAATGAAAGCGCAGCGCGCCGCAGCAGCCCGCTGCCGGCGCCTCGACGAGCGATATGCCCAGGCGGTCGAGCACGCGCGCGCTGGCAGCGTTGATATCCGGCGACAGCGCCGGCTGCACGCAGCCGGCAAGCACCAGCATCCTGCGCTGATGCCTTGCGGCCGGCCAAGTGCCGGCTGCGGGGATGGCCGCAGGAATCTTGCCCTGCAATGCAAGCGGCAGCAGTGGACGCATCCAGCGGCCCAGCTTGAGCAGCGATCCGAACAGCCAGCTGCGCGGCAGCACCGCGCTCAACAGCTGCCGCTGCAGCCGCGCGAGCAAAGGTCGCGGCACGCGTTCTTCCGCGAGCCTGCGGCCGATGTCGATCAAGCGTCCGTACTGCACGCCGGACGGGCAGGTCGTCTCGCAGGAGCGGCAGGTGAGGCAGCGGTCCAGGTGCAGCTGCGTCTTGGCCGTGACCGTGGCGCCTTCGAGCATGCCCTTGACCAGGTAGATGCGTCCGCGCGGCCCGTCGAGTTCGTCGCCCAGCAACTGATAGGTCGGGCAGGTCGCGGTGCAGAAACCGCAATGCACGCATTTCCTGAGGATCGCGTCGGCCTCGCGTCCCTCGGGCGTGTGCTTGATGAAGTCGGCCAGTTCAGTCTGCATGGAGCGGTCGCGGTGATAAACCGTTCATAGGTCCGGGTACATCCGGCCACGGTTGAAAATACCGGCGGGGTCGAAAGCCTGTTTCAGATTGCGATGGATTTTCGCCAGCGCCGGCTGAAGCGGCGTGAACACGCCCGCGCTCTTGTCGGCGGCGCGAAACAGGGTGGCGTGCCCGCCCGCCTGGGCCGCCGCCTCGCGTATGCTGCGCGCATCGGCCTTGCACGCGAGCCACCTGAGCGAACCGCCCCACTCTATCAGCTGCGCCCCCGGGAACGCCAGCGGCGGCGCGACCGAAGGCAGGGACATGCGCCACAGCGGCTTGTCGGTGCTGAAAAAAGGGTCGGTCTGCTCGCGGATGCCGCGCCAGTATGCCTGCGCCTGATCGGCAGCCATCGGCTCGCCGCCGATCGCAGCGCTGGCGGCCCGGATCGCGCTCGGCGCACCCGACAGGCGCAGCACGAGTTCGCCGCCGGCCCAGGCGCAGGCGCTGATCGGCAGCGGCTTGCCGCCCCAGTGGTTGAGCGTCGCGAGCGCCTTGTCCTGCGGCAATTCCAGCTTGAGCGTGGCCTCGGCAAAGGGCAGCGGCGGCACCTTGAGCGAAACCTCCAGCAGCAGACCCAGCGTGCCCATGGAACCGGCCATCGGACGCGAGATGTCGAAGCCGGCGACGTTTTTCATGACCTGGCCGCCGAAGCTGAGATCCTCGCCGCGCCCGTCGAGCATGCGCACGCCGAGCACGAAATCGCGCACTGCGCCGGCTGCCTGGCGCCGCGGCCCGGACAGGCCCGCCGCGACCATGCCGCCCACGGTCGCGCCGGGGCCGAAATGCGGCGGCTCGAACGCGAGCTGCTGTCCCTGCTCGCGCAGCGCGGCCTCGAGTTCAGCGAGCGGCGTGCCGCAGCGCACGGTGATCACCAGTTCGCTCGGCTCGTAGGCGACGATGCCGCTGTAGGCGCGCGTATCGAGCCGCTCCCCTTCCAGGC
>JAJZUK010000281.1 GCA_021847125.1 Pseudomonadota bacterium
CGAGCGCCACTTCCATCGGGTCGCCCAAGAGCTTCGGCTGGCCGTGGTCGTCCACCTCGTTCAGGTTATGGCACAGCGCGGCGTTGACGAACAACTGGCGGTTGTCCTCGGTCAGGCGCGCTTGCGCCGCAAGATCGGCTGGTTCGACGAAACCGCCGCCGAGCCACAGGCGCTTCACCGACATGCGGTTCTGCGTCAGCGTGCCGGTCTTGTCGCAGCAGATGGTCGTAGTCGAGCCCAGTGCCTCGACCGCGGGAAGGTGGCGCACCAGGGCGTTGCGCTTGGCCATGCGCTGCGTCGCCATCGCCAGCGACAGCGTCACCGTCGGCAGCAGGCCTTCGGGCACATTCGCGACGATGATGCCGATCGCGAACAGCAGATTCTCCCAGGTCGGCAGCCCCAGCGCCTCGCCAACGAAGAACATGGCGACACCCATGCCGGTGGCGAGCGCCGCCACGATGCGCGACAGGCGCGCGATCTCGCGCTGCAGCGGCGAACTGGGTTCGCCCGCAGTTTGCGTGAGGTGCGCGATTTGGCCGAACTCGGTGCGCATGCCGGTGGCATACACCACCGCGCGCGCCTGCCCCGACACCACCGCAGTGCCGGCGAGCGCGATGTTTTTTGCGAACAGCGGCGATTCCTCCACAGCGGGCTCGGTGTTGCGCGCCTTGGGCAGGGACTCGCCGGTGACCGTCGCGGTGTTGACGCGCAGCGCAAAGGCTTCGACCAGGCGGCAGTCGGCGGGAACCAGGCAGCCCTCCTCCAGCAGCACGATGTCGCCCGGGACAAGATCGGTTGCAAGTATTTCCACGGCCTCGCCGCCGCGCTGCGCCTTCACCTTCTGCGGCAGCAGCTGGCGCAGCGCCGCCACCGCGCGCTCGGCTTTGTATTCCTGCCAGAAGGAGAAGATGCCGTTGATGACGATGACACCGACAATCGCAATTCCGAGGCTGGCCATGCCCTGGCCGGGATCGAAGCGTTCGGCAATGAATGCGAGTGCCGCGCCGGTCCAGAGGATGATGGCGAAGAAATGGGTGAACTCGCGGGCAAAACCGAGCAGCAAGTGCTCGCGCGCGAGCTCCTCGACACGGTTGGGACCGAATTCCCGCAGCCGCCGCGCGGCCTCGGCGTGCGCCAGCCCGGCTGAGGACGTTCTCAGACTGGCAAGGGCCTGCTCGGCAGTGAGCCTGTGGATGTGCATGACATGGCCGGCCGGTGCGGTTGGTCCGCGCCGCCTGCACCCAGCCTAGTACGTCAATGAAGAGGCGCCTTGACCTTGCTCAATTCTTGTCCAGTGGTCCCCGGCGTCGGGGGCGACCGTCATCCGCACTATCCAGCGCGCTTTTTGCCCGAGAGGACCTGCACCATGCCGATCAATGCCGGCTGGCCCAGGTAAGTCGCCCGCATGCCCTGCAATTCGAGTTCGATAACCGCGCCGTCTTTACGCACGGCGCAGAAGCTGCGGCTGACCGGCCCCAGCTCCTGCTCGAACAAGCGCAGGCTCTCGGCCATCGCCGCAACGTCCTGTTCGATTGGAATCGACAGCAGATCCTTGCCGGTCAACTCGGCTGCAGAGGCGTAGCCGAGAATCTGGGCAAAGCGGGGATTGCAATAGGCAAGCTTTTGCTCCCGTGCGACGAATATCCCGGCGAACAACTGCTCCACCAGCTCACGGAAGCCGGATGCAGACGCAAGCGTTTCGCTCTCGGCCGCTTTGCGCTCGGTGATGTCGCGCAGCGTGGCGACAGTGCGCAGTTCACCGTCGGCGCAGCGCACGATCATCGCCGACACCGAACACGGGATATGGGACCCGTCGCGGTTCCTGAACACCGAATCCATGTCGATGGCCCGGCCATGCTGCTTGATCGCCTGCAGGATGCGGTTTCTGTATCCGGCATCGGCATACAACGCGTCCACCGAGGTGCCGATGAGATCCTCCCTCTTGTATTGCCCCTTCGACAGGGTCGCGACCTGGGGACTCATCTCCAGGATGGTTCCTGCGACGCTCGTCTCGACGTAGACCTCCTGCACGTTGTCGCACATGCGCCGGTATCGCTCCTCGCTCTCGCGCAGCTTGCGCTCGGCCTGCTCCAGCTGCGCCATCTTGTCCTCGAGCTTGCGCGCGAGCACCGCCTCATGCAGCGCATGCGAAGTGGCTTCGTCCATGGGTGCGGGCGGGCTGGGCGCGGGGCGCCCGGTCCACTGCTGCAGTACCGCGCGCAGCTCGCGCAGAAACACCTCCGCCTCCACCGGCTTGATCAGATAGCGCACCGCGCCCAGCGCGAGCGCGAATTGCTCGTCGTCCGGGCGCACGTACGTAGCGGAATAGAAAATGAACGGAATGCGCCGTAAAGCCGGATCCTGCATCCAGGCGCGGCACAATGCGAAGCCGTCCATTTTCGGCATCAGAACGTCGGAGACGATCGCATCGGGAAGGTCGCGTCGCGCCGCGGCCAGAGCCTCCATCCCGTCGCCGGCCGTCGTCACGCGGTAGCCGTTCACCTTGAGCAGCAGCGCGAGGAGATTGCGGTTCTCCTCATGGTCCTCGACGATCAAAACGTGATCCATGAATCGCCTTCTCGCCAACTGCCTGCTACGAACGACACTGCGCCCCGACGCCGCGGATTTTCCGTGTTTCGGCGCTGTCTGAATGAGCGCGAAACACCCGCGGACTCTGCGTATAGTCTACGCCCTGCGCGTCACCGCCGCAAAATCGGCGCGACCGCATGCGCGCCATTGCGCCTCAGGCGCGAGGCCGGCGCTCAGGAAATGAATTGCTGCGCCGCCGCCACGGTAGCCGCAGGGTCTTCTTCCTGCGGCACATGCCCGAGCTGCTCGAATACGATCAGGCGGCTGCCGGCGATAGCGCGGTGGAACTTGTCCGCATCGGCCGGCGGCAATAGCCGGTCGCGCCCGCCCCATAAAATCGGAGTCGGCGTTTTGAGCGCAGGGATGCGCTCCGGATGGATGCCGGCCGGCGCCTGCGCAAACCGCTGCGCCAGCGCGCGCCGGTTGCCGGGGCGCAAAGTGAGCTCGAAATAGCGCTGCACCAGCTGCGGCGCAACCCGGTCCGGATCGCCATAGACGTTGCGCAGGCTGGATTCGATCACGCGGCGCGGCTGCGTCAGAGCGG
>JAJZUK010000282.1 GCA_021847125.1 Pseudomonadota bacterium
TACCTGCTTTCCCCGCTTGAGCTTGCCCACCGCGTGCGCGAGCCGCGCCCGCTGGTTCAGCGCCCTCACCAGGCGCGCGTCGAGCGCGTCGATGCGCGCGCGCAGTTTGGCCAGTTCCTTGTTCATGTTCGATTCAGTCCCGCACCGGCAGGTAACGCACCGCGAGCACGCCGCTTATCTTGCCCAGCTGCGCCGCCAGTTCGCGCGTCGCCGCGCTGTCGACATCGACTAGGGTGTAGGCCATTTCGCCTTTGGATTTGTTCAGCATGTTGTGGATATTGAGCCCCGCCTTCGCGATGGTAGCGGAAATCTGCGCCACCATATTGGGCACGTTGGCGTTGGCCAGCGCGACGCGATAGGGCGATTCGCGCGGCATGCTCATGTCGGGAAAATTGACCGCATTGGCCACATTGCCGTGCTCGAGGTAGGCGCGCAGCTGGTCCACCACCATCACGGCGCAATTGTCCTCGGCTTCGCGCGTGGACGCCCCCAGATGCGGCAGCGCGATCACCCCGGGCGCCGCGGCGAGTTCGCTGTCGGGAAAATCGGTCACGTAGTATTTCAGCTTGTGCGCGGCCAGCGCCTGCACCACCGCCGCGCTGTCGACGATGCCTTCGCGCGAAAAATTGAGCAGGATGCATCCCGGCCGCAGCAGCTCCAGGTTCTTCGCGTTGATGAGCTTGCGCGTCTGCGGCGCGAGCGGCACGTGCAAGGTCACGAAATGGCTGGCTTTGAGCACCTCGTCGATGGAATGCGCCTTCTTCACCTGCGCCGGCAGGCTCCACGCCGCATCGACGGTGATCTCCGGATCATAGCCGAGCACGTTCATGCCGAGATGGATCGCCGCGTCGGCGACCAGGCTGCCGATCTTGCCCAGGCCGATGACCCCGAGCGTATGCTGCGGCAGCTCCATGCCGGCGAACTGCTTCTTGCCTTCCTCGACGCGCTTCGCCAGCGCCTCGTCCTCGCCCTTGAGGGCGCGCACGTATTCCATGGCCGGGGCGAGATTGCGCGCCGCGATCAGCATGCCTGCGAGCACCAGCTCTTTCACCGCATTGGCGTTGGCGCCGGGCGCATTGAACACCGGCACGCCGCGCTCGCTCATCAATTTCACCGGGATGTTGTTGGTGCCGGCGCCGGCGCGGCCGATGGCCTTGACCGACGCGGGAATCTTCATCTCGTGCAGATCCTGCGAGCGCAACAGGATCGCGTCCGGATGCGCCGCTTCCTTGGCCAGGTGATAGAGCTCGGCCGGCAGGCGCTTCAAGCCGACCTGGGCGATGTTGTTCAGCACCAGGATCTCGAAGGGCTTGCGCTCAGGCATGCTTAGGTTCCATGCCGGTCCTCGAACTCGCGCATGTACGCGACCAGGCGCTGCACGCCCTCGATCGGCATCGCATTGTAAATCGAGGCGCGCATGCCGCCGACCGAGCGGTGGCCTTTGAGCTGCACCATGCCGTTGGCCTTCGCCCCCTCGAGGAACTCCTCGTCCAGCGCCTCGTTCTTGAGCTTGAACGGCACATTCATGCGCGAGCGGTCGCGCGGCTCCACCGGACTCAGGAAAAACTTGCTCTGGTCGAGGTAGTCGTACAGCAGCTTCGCCTTGGCGATATTGCGCCGCTCGATCTCGGCCAGGCCGCCCTGGGCTTTTGCCCACTTGAACACCAGCCCGGCGATATAGATCGCATAGGTCGGCGGCGTATTGAACATCGAATCGGCTTCGGCCTGCTGCTTGTAATCGAAAGCCGAAGGCGTGAACGGCGCCGCCTGGCCGATCAGGTCCTCGCGCACGATCACCAGGGTCAAGCCGGCCGGTCCGATGTTCTTCTGCGCCCCGCCGTAGATCAAGCCGTAGCGCTTGATGTCCACCGGGCGCGACAGGATGTGCGAGGACATGTCGGCCACCAGAGGCACCGCCCCCGTATCGGGCACCCAGTGATACTCCAGGCCGCCGATGGTCTCGTTCGAGCAGATATGGACGTAGCCCGCGTCCGGCGAGAGCTTCCAGCTCTCCCGCGGCGGAATATAGGTGAACTGCTTGTCCTCGCTCGAGGCGGCGACGTTCACCGTGCAGTACTTCTTCGCTTCCTTGATCGACTTCTTCGACCATTCGCCGGTGTTGACATAATCGGCCACGCTGCGCCCGCGCAGCAGGTTCATCGGCACGATCGCGTTCTCGGCGATCGCGCCGCCCTGCAGGAACAGCACCTTGTAGTTCGCGGGCACCGCCAGCAGCTCGCGCAGGTCGCGCTCCGCTTCGGCGTGGATCGAAATGAATTCCTTGCCGCGATGGCTCATTTCCATCACCGACATGCCGCTGCCATGCCAGTCGAGCATCTCCGCCGCGGCCTGCCCGAGGACCGCCTCCGGCAGCACCGCCGGACCCGCGCTGAAATTGAATACCCGTGCCACGATGATCTCCCTCGAATGCGCGACGCGCTGCCCGCGTCCTCTCGTCTCGCCCTACTTGTCCTCGGCCGCGTCCTTCGCCTCGCCGTTGGACCCGCCGCCCTCTTCGTCCGACTCGAGCACTTTCTCGATGCCGGCGAGGCGCGTGCCCTGGTCGAGGTTGATCAGCGTCACGCCCTGGGTCGAGCGCCCCTGCTCGCGGATCTGCTCCACCTTGGTACGGATGACTACGCCGCCGGTGGAGACCAGCATGATCTCGTCTTTTTCTTCCACCAGCACCGCGCCGACCAGGCTGCCATTGCGCTCGCCGGTGTTGATCGCGATCATGCCCTTGGTGCCGCGGCCGTGGCGCGTGTACTCGGAAATCGGCGTGCGCTTGCCGTAGCCGTTTTCCGTCGCGGTAAGCACGGTCTGGCTTTCATTCTCGGCCACCAGCATGCATATGACGCGCTGGCCTTCGTCCAGCATCATGCCGCGCACGCCGCGCGTCTGGCGCCCGGTCGGCCGCACGTCGTCTTCCTCGAAGCGCACTGCCTTGCCCGCATCGGAGAACAGCATGACGTCGTGCTTGCCGTCGGTGATGGCGACGCCGATCAGGATATCGCCCTCGTCCAATTCGGCCGCAATGATGCCCTTGCCGCGCGGATTCGCAAACGCCGACAGCGGCGTCTTCTTCACCGTACCCTGCGCCGTCGCCATGAATATGTAATGCC
>JAJZUK010000283.1 GCA_021847125.1 Pseudomonadota bacterium
GTGTTCAATGAACCGCCGGATGCGGAACCGCACGTCCGGTGGTGTGGGAGGACGGAAGGGGTGACCCTTCCTCCTACCCGATGTACGCATGGAACGCGCGGGCTAGCCGCACCAAGCCTACTTGCCCGATCGCTAGCCGCGCGACTCCCGCGCGAAGAACATGCTCTCCAGCTCCACCCCGGGCTCCACGGCGCGCATGAACGCCTCGCCGGCGAGAAAAGCGTGCACCCCGCTCCCGCGCATCAAGTCCACGTCCGCGCGCGTGAGGATGCCGCTTTCGGTGACCACGAGGCGTCCCGGCGGGATGCGCGGCAGCAGGTCCAGCGTGGTCGCCAGGCGCGTTTCGAAATTGCGCAGATTGCGGTTGTTGACGCCGATGAGCGGCGTGGCGAGCGCGAGCGCGGCGTCGAGCTCCGCTGCGTCATGCACTTCTACCAGCACCGCCATGCCCAACTCGCGGGCCAGCGCCTCCAGCGCCTGCATGCGCGCAAGATCCAGCGCCGCGGCGATGAGCAGGATGCAGTCGGCCCCCAGCGCGCGCGCCTCGTGCACCTGGTAGGCGTCGATCATGAAATCCTTGCGCAGCGCAGGCAAGGCGCAGGCCTGGCGCGCCTCGATCAGGAATTGCGGCGCGCCCTGAAAGAATTCGCGGTCGGTCAGCACCGACAGGCAGGCCGCCCCGTGCGCGGCGTAACTCGCCGCGATCGCGGCCGGGTCGAAATCCGCGCGCAGCAGACCTTTGCTCGGGCTGGCCTTCTTGATTTCGGCGATCACCGCCGCCTGCCCCTGCGCGATTTTCGCCCTGAGCGCGCCGACGAAATCGCGCGCCGGCGGCATTGCTTCAGCCTCGCGCCTCAAGTCAGCAGCGCTGCGACGCGTTTTCGCCAAAGCAATTTCCTCTGCCTTGGCGGCAAGTATTTTGTCGAGGATGTCTGCGGGCGGGCGCTTCACAGCTTCCTGAATTCCTCTTCCGACAGCCCAGCCTGCTTCAGGATATTGCGCAAAGTGCCTGAAGGGATATCCCCAGGATGCATGGCCACATAAGTCTGTCTGCCATCGGGGTGGCGCAGAACCTTGTGCGAGCCGCTTTGCCGGATCTCGGTGAAACCTGCGCGCAGCAGCCGCTTCAAGGCCTCACGCGCCGAATAGGGCATCGTCCACTTCGATACGGGAGAAGAACGATTCCGCTTCGACCGGCACTTTCTCGCCGTGACCCCGCTTGGTTTCGATCCAGACCTGGATCAGCTCCTGCGCTGCAGCCTTGGCGCCGTCTATCCCTAGGCCGTGGGTGGTGAGGTCGAGCGTGGGAATACGGGCATAGAAATAGCCCGGCGGGAAGCCGGGGTCATTGATCGCCTCGTAAAGGATGGAGTATTGCATCATGGCCTCACACAGATTAGCCGAAAATTCGATTTTAGCTTATGCCGCGCGAGATTAGGTCGTTATGCCGGTTCGGCTCTTCGCAACCAAGCGACTCGCAATCCACTTCGCACCATTTCAGCCATGGCCCAGCTTCTGCGTCAGCTGCACCAGCTGATCCAGCTTCGCGCGCGCCGCACCGCTCGCGATGGCTTCGAACGCGGCTTCCACGCCCTCCTCCATGCCCGCCGCCTTGCCGGCGACATAGATCGCCGCTCCGGCGTTGAGCGCGACGATGTCGCGCGCCGCGCCCGGTTTGTTTTCCAGCACGCCCAGCACCATGGCGCGGGATTGCTCCACCGTTTCCACGCACAGGCCGCGCGGATCGTGCACCGGCAGGCCGAAGCGCTCCGGATGCACCGTGTACTCCTCGATCCGTCCGTCTTTCAATTCGCCTATCATGGTCTTGCCGCTGATCGAAATCTCGTCCAGCCCGTCGAGGCCGAACACGGTCATGGCGTGGCGCGCGCCCAGGCGCTGCAGCACGCGGATCTGTATCCCCACCAGATCGGGATGGAACACGCCCATCAGCTGGGTCGGCGCGCCGGCCGGGTTGGTGAGCGGCCCGAGGAGATTGAACAGCGTCCTCACCCCGAGTTCGCGCCGCACCGGCGCCGCATGTTTCATCGCCGCGTGGTGGTTGGGCGCGAACATGAAGCCGACGCCGATCTCGTCTATGCACTGCGCCACCTGGGCCGGCTTGAGGTTGATATTCACGCCCAGCGCTTCGAGCGCGTCGGCGCTGCCCGATTGCGAGGACACCGCGCGTCCGCCGTGCTTGGCCACGCGCGCGCCGGCCGCGGCGGCGACAAAAATGGCCGCGGTGGAGATGTTGAAAGTGCGCGCGCCGTCGCCGCCGGTGCCGACCACGTCCACCAGGTTATGCGCGTCTTTCACCTCGACCCGGGTCGCGAGTTCGCGCATCACCTGCGCCGCGGCGGTGATCTCGCCTATGGTCTCCTTCTTCACCCGCAGCGCGATGGTGATCGCCGCGATCATCACCGGCGACATCTGGCCGCTCATGATCTGGCGCATCAGATCGAGCATTTCATCGTGGAAGATCTCGCGATGCTCGATCGCGCGTGTCAGTGCTTCCTGTGCCGTCATGGACATGATGGAATTCCTATCGTAGAAAGTTTTTCAGCAATGCGTGCCCGTGTTCGGAGAGTATCGATTCCGGATGGAACTGCACGCCCTCGAGCGCGAACTGCCGGTGGCGCACTCCCATGATTTCGCCGTCTTCGCTCTCGGCGGTGATTTCCAGGCAATCGGGCAGGCTGGAGCGCTCGATCGCGAGCGAATGATAGCGGGTCGCGCGGAACGGCGAGGGCAGGCCGGCGAACACCCCCTTCGAGCTGTGGCGTATGTCCGAGGTCTTGCCGTGCATCACCCGGCCCGCATGCACGATGCGGCCGCCGAAGGCCTCGCCTATCGCCTGATGCCCGAGACACACGCCCAGTATCGGCAGCTTGCCGGCGAACTCGCGGATCAAGGCGACGGAGATGCCGGCTTCGCCGGGGGTGCACGGCCCGGGGGAGATGACGATGCGCGCGGGGGCCAGCGCCGCGATGCCCGCGAGGTCGATGGCGTCGTTGCGCACCACCCGCACCTCCTCGCCGAGTTCGCCGAAATACTGCACCAGGTTGTAGGTGAAGGAATCGTAGTTGTCGATCATCAGCAGCATGA
>JAJZUK010000284.1 GCA_021847125.1 Pseudomonadota bacterium
CACCACTCGTCGCGGGTCTTGCGCTTGAACGCGGCCGCGAATGCCGCACGCAGCTCGGGCCAGCGCGCGAATTCGAATTGTCCCGGCAGCGCGGCAGCATCCAGTCCCAGCCGCTGCAGCAGTTCGGCGTAAAAGCGCTCCTCGATCGAGCCGATGGCCACGTGTTTTCCGTCCGCTGTCTCGTATACGTCGTACCAGGGCGCCCCGGTGTCGAGCACGTTGACGCCGCGCCGATCGCGCCAGTGGCCTGCGGCCATGCGGCCGTAGAACATCGCCATCAGGCTGGCCGCGCCTTCGCTCATGGCGGCGTCTATCACCTGCCCTTTGCCCGAGGCGCGCGCCTCGAACAGTGCGCAGGCGATGCCGAAAGCCAGGACCATGCCGCCGCCGCCGAAATCGCCGACCAGGTTCAGCGGCGGCACCGGCGCTTCGCCTTTGCGGCCGATCGCGTGCAGCGCGCCCGAGAGCGCGATGTAATTGATGTCGTGTCCGGCCGCCTGCGCCAGCGGCCCGTCCTGCCCCCAGCCGGTGATGCGGCCGTAGACCAGGCGCGGATTGCGTGCGAGGCAGGCCTCGGGGCCCAGGCCCAGGCGCTCGGTGACGCCGGGGCGGAAGCCCTCGATCAGCGCGTCGGCGCGGGCCGCGATTTGCAGCACCGTCTCGATCGCCGCGGGCTGCTTCAGGTCGAGCGCGATCGAGCGCCGTCCGCGCGACATGATGTCGTATTTCGGTTCCACCGGCAGTCCCAGGTCGCTCGCCTGCAGCCGATCCACGCGCAGCACGTCGGCACCCATGTCGGCGAGCAGCATGCCGCAGAAAGGCCCCGGGCCGATGCCTGCGATTTCCAGCACTTTCACTCCTGTCAGCGGTCCGCCCATGGCGTGCTCCAGTGTCTTGAATTCAGGCCAACATAGCAGATCGACACCGCGTCTGGCAAAAACTTCGGCGCGCCGACACCGCGGTCGCGGCGGTTTCGAGTGGTTGAAAGCAGCCGGTCCCGGGGCAGGGCGCGCGCTCGCGGTGATATAATAAATTTCATCAATCGCGCCATTCCGAAGGACTCCCCATGGATCTGAACTACACCAAGGAAGAACAGGCGTTTCGCGACGAAGTGCGCAGTTTCGTGCGCGACAATCTGCCCCGCGACATCGCCGACAAGGTGCTGCAGCACAAGCGCATGGTGAAGGACGACTGGGTGCGCTGGCAAAAGATTCTGTACAAACAGGGCTGGGTCGCGCCGAATTGGCCCAAGGAATACGGCGGCTGCGCCTGGACCCCGATCCAGCAGCACATCTTCGACGAGGAATGCGGCTACGCCGGCGCGCCGCGCGTGATGCCTTTCGGCCTGGTGATGGTGGCGCCGGTAATCCAGCATTTCGGCAGCAAGTGGCAGAAGGAATATTACCTGCCGCGCATTCTGTCCTCGGAGGACTGGTGGGCGCAGGGCTACAGCGAACCCGGCTCGGGCTCCGACCTGGCTTCGCTCAAGACCCGCGCGGTGCGCCAGGGCGATCATTACATCGTCGACGGCCAGAAGACCTGGACCACGCTGGGCCAGCATGCCGACATGATTTTCTGTCTGGTGCGCACCGACTCCACGGTGAAAAAGCAGGAGGGCATTTCTTTCCTGCTGATCGACATGAAGTCCCCCGGCATCACCGTGCGTCCGATCATCACGCTGGACGAGGAGCACGAAGTCAACGAGGTGTTCTTCGACAACGTCGAGGTCCCGGCCGAGAATCTGGTGGGCGAGGAGGGCAAGGGCTGGACCTACGCCAAATTCCTGCTCGGCCACGAACGCACCGGCATCGCGCGCGTGGGCGAATCCAAGCGCGAGCTGGAGCAGTTGAAAGACATTGCGTCGAAGCAGCAGCGCAACGGCAAGCCGCTGATCGAGGATCCGCGCTTTCGCGACCGCATCACCGCGGTCGAGGTCGAACTCATGGCCCTGGAAATCACACTGCTGCGCGTGCTGTCCTCGCGCACCAAACCCGGGCCCGAGGCCTCCATCCTCAAGATCAAGGGCACCGATGTGCAGCAGGCGCTGACCGAGCTGACCATGGAGGCGGTCGGGCCGTACGCGCTGCCGTTCCGCCCGGAGGCGCGCGACGCCGGCTGGCACGGCGAGCCGGTCGGGCCGGAATACGCCGCTTCGGCCGCCGCAGTCTATTTCAATTACCGCAAGACTTCGATCTACGGCGGTTCGAACGAAATCCAGCGCAACATCATTTCGCAAATGGTTCTAGGGCTCTGACCATGGATTTCATATTCAGCGAAGAACAGCAGCAGCTGCGCGACAGCCTGCAGAAATACATCGGCAAGGAATACGGCTTCGAAGCGCGCAAGGCGATCATCGCCTCGAAGCAGGGATTTTCCGACAAGGTATGGGCGCAGTTCGCCGACATGGGCATCCTCGGCGTGGCCTTCGACGAAGCGCACGGCGGTTTCGGCGGCAGCTCGGTGGACACCATGCTGGTGATGACCGAGCTCGGCCGCGGCATCGTGGTCGAACCTTATTTTTCCACCGTGGTGCTGGGCGGCAGCCTGATCGATCTCGCCGGCAGCGAGGCGCAGAAGCAGGCGCTGCTGTCCGAAGTGGCGCAGGGCAAGCTCCTGCTCGCCGCGGCGCTGGGCGAGCCGAATTCGCGCTATGAGCTGAACTGCGTCGAGACCACGGCCAGGCGCGATGGCGCGGGTTATGTGCTGAACGGCCACAAGGCGGTGGTGCTGCACGGCGAGAGCGCGGACAAGCTGGTGGTGTCGGCGCGCACCGCGGGCGGCGCGCGCGAGGCCAAGGGCATCAGCCTGTTCCTGGTCGAGCGCAAGGCGGCCGGCGTCACGGTGCTGGGCTATCGCACCATGGACGGCATGCGCGCAGCCGAGATCAAGTTCGCTAACGTCAAGGTCGGCGCCGACGCCGTGCTGGGCGAAGTCGATGCGGCGCTGCCGCTGCTCGAGCGTGCCGCCGACTTTGCCGTGTCGGCGCTGTGCGCCGAGGCGGTAGGCGCAATGGAAGCGCTGAACGCAGCCACGTTCGAGTACCTGAAGACGCGGCAGCAATTCGGCCGCCCGATCGGCAGCTTCCAG
>JAJZUK010000285.1 GCA_021847125.1 Pseudomonadota bacterium
ATCCCGAGCGGCCCGCCGGAGAGCACCGCGCGCTCGTAGTCGAGGCCGCTCATGAGCACGTTCACGCCGCGGCCCATGCCGCCGAGGATGTTGTCTTCGGGGACTTCGCAGTCGCGGAACACCAGTTCGCAGGTATTGGAGCCGCGCATGCCCAGCTTGTCCAGTTTTTGCGCCGTGGAAAATCCCGGAAATCCCTTTTCGATCAGGAAAGCGGTGATGCCGCGCGGCCCGGCCGCGCCGTCGGTCTTGGCATACACCACGAGGACGTCGGCGTCCGGCCCGTTGGTGATCCACATCTTGTTGCCGTTGAGTATGAATTTGCCGGCCTTGTGCTCGGCCTTCAGGCGCATGCCGACCACATCCGATCCGGCACCGGGTTCGGACATGGCGAGTGCGCCCACATGTTCGCCGGAAATCAGTTTGGGCAGGTAGTTCCTGCGCTGCGCCTCGGTGCCGTTGCGGTTGATCTGGTTCACGCACAGGTTGGAGTGCGCGCCGTAGGACAGCCCGACGGAGGCGGAAGCGCGGCTGATTTCCTCCATCGCCACGATGTGGGCGAGATAACCCATCGCCGTGCCGCCGTATTCTTCGCCGATGGTGATGCCGAGCAGGCCGAGCGATCCGAACTTGCGCCAAAGATCGGCGGGGAATTCGTTGACGCGGTCGATTTCGGCCGCGCGCGGCGCAATCTCGCTCGCGGCGAAGGCGCGCGCCGTGTCGCGCAGCATGTCGATCTCTTCGCCGAGATCGAAGGGCAGGGAGGGAAAGTCGATCATGTGCAGGCTTCCAATCGTGAAAAGTGGGCTGTCGCCGCCGGACTGAAGACTCTACTTGCCGTTTACGTAAACGTCAACTTAGGCGGTGGCTAAGCCGCGCTCCTGCCCGCCTTCGCGAGTGCTTTGCGGCCGCCGGCGAGTAGCTTGCGGCTTTGCAGCTCGAACGCCTCGATTTCGCCCAGCATCTCGTCGATGTCGGCGCGCTGCCTCTCGAGCTGCGCCCGCCGTTCGGCCAGTGCGGCGAGGAATTGCGCCAATTGCGGTTTCTCGTCCCGGGCCGAATCGTACAAATCGAACATCGCGGCCACCTCCGACAGGGAAAGGCCCAGGCGCTTGCCGCGCAAAATCAGTTTCAGGCGCACATAGTCGCGTTTGGCGTAAATGCGCCGGCTGCCCGAACGCTGCGGCGCGATCAGCCCCTGATCCTCGTAGAAACGGATGGCCCGCGGCGTGACGTCGAATTCGCGCGCCAGGTCGCTGATGCTGTAGGTTTCTTCGCGTTGGCGGGGGGTGGTGCTCATATTGCGCAGCAGCGTAATTAGCGGGATTCCCAAATATTTGCGAAAATCGGGACTTCTAGCGCCTGCCTGAATGGATACTCACCGCATTCTAGCTTAAGGCGGCCCAGGCAAGGACATGGACCCACAGCAAATCCTGCAATTCCCGCACACCGCTGCGCCCGCCGCCGGGACCAGCCTGGAGGTCGCTCCGGGGCTGCGCTGGCTGCGCATGCCGCTGCCGTTCGCGCTGGACCACATCAACCTGTGGCTGCTGGAAGACGGGGACGGGTGGACCATAGTCGATTGCGGCATCGCCAGCAAGACCACCAAGAGCTTGTGGGAGCAGATATTCGCCGCCGCTCCGGCGGCAAGCGCGCCAGGGGCCCGGACGCGGGAGTTCCTCGCGACGCGCGTGCTGGTGACCCACGCCCATCCGGACCATGTCGGCCTCGCCCACTGGCTGTGCCAGCGCTTCGGCGCCGACCTGTGGATGTCCCACGCGGACTATCTGACCGCACACGCTGTGCGCGAAAGCGTTGCCGGCCATGCGCTGGAAAATCTGCTCGGCATGTTCCGCCGAAACGGCCTCGGCGGCGGGGAACTGGAGAAGCTGTCGCTGCGCGGCAATCACTATCGCCAGGCCGTGCCGGAGTTTCCGCAGAGTTTTCGCCGCATCATGGACGGCGAAGAGATCCGCATCGGCGGCCATGGCTGGCGCGTGATCATGGGCTACGGCCACTCGCCCGAGCACGCCGCGCTCTACAGTTCCGGACTGGGGGTGCTGATTTCGGGCGACATGGTGCTGCCGAAAATCTCCACCAATATCAGCGTCTGGGCGGTCAATCCCGACGGCGACCCGCTCAAGCTGTTTCTCGAATCGCTGCAGCGCTACGCAGGCTTGCCCAGGGACACCCTGGTCCTGCCTTCGCACGGCCTGCCGTTTCGCGGTCTGCACGAGCGCATCGAGCAGCTCGAGGAGCACCACCGGCTGCGCTGCGACGATCTGCTTCGGGCCTGCGCGCAGCCGTTGTCGGCGTTCGAGGCGATCCCGACGCTGTTCGCGCGCGAACTGGACACGCAGCAGCTGTTTTTTGCCATGGGCGAGGCGATGGCGCATTTGCATTGCCTGTATTATCGGGGGACGCTCAAGCGCCACAGCGGCGCCGACGGCGTGATTCGCTATGTGCGGAATGAAGCAATGCGCGGAGGGGGCAGAGCATGAGCAAGGAACAAGCCAAGCCTGAAGCGGCCGGCGCCGATTCGGCCCGGATTTTTGCCGAGGTCGCCGAGCGCTCCGGCCGCATCATGGCGGATTTTCTCAAGCGCCAGGGCGAAACGCAGAACCCCGCCGTCGCCGACGAGTTCGGCATCGGCAAGGCGTTCATGGAACTGTCGGCGCTGATGCTGGCGAAGCCGCAGCAGCTGGCCGAGGCGCAGATGAACATGTTCTGGGACTACACGCGCCTGTGGCAGAACAGCGTGATGCAGATGATGGGCCAGAAGGCCGCGCCGGTCGCCGTGCCGAAGAAGGGCGACAACCGCTTTCGCCATGAAGACTGGGAACATCATTTTCTGTTCGACTACGTCAAGCAGTCGTACTTGATCGCCGCGCGCCACATCCACCAGGCGGTGTCGCAGGTCGAGAACCTGCCGCCCGACGCGCGCAAGAAAGTGGATTTCTTCACGCGGCAGTACATCGACGCGCTGTCGCCTTCGAATTTTGCGCTGACCAACCCCGAGGTGGTGCGCGAAACGCTGGCCTCCGGCGGCCAGAACCTGCTGCGCGGCCTGAACAACCTGCTCGCC
>JAJZUK010000286.1 GCA_021847125.1 Pseudomonadota bacterium
CGCTCTGGGCATACGCGTTTACATGTGGCACCAGGCCCTGCTCATGTGGTCGCGCGCCCCCCTGCTCGGCGTGGGCTTTGGCCAGTACGCCGGCGTGTTTTTCGAGCAGGCTGCCGAGCTGTCCTACTACCACATTTCGCACTACGATCGAAACGCGCACAACGCGCTGATGCAATTGCTCGCCGAAACCGGGCTCGCCGGCGCGGCACTGGTATGCGCGGGGCTGGGCACGTGGCTATGGGCCCTGCGCCGGCGATTTGCCGCGACTGCGGAAACCTGGTGGCTGCTGTGCCTGCTGGCAGTGCTGTTCCTGCACAGCATGCTCGAGTATCCCTTGTGGCACGCCAACTTCTTGGGCGTCGCCGCGATCCTGCTCGGCATGGGCAGCGAGCGCTGCCTGCGCCTGCGCCTGTCGGCCTTGTCGCGCTTTGCCTTCCCGCTGATGGTGGCGGCCGGCGTATTCGCGCTGGGCAGCGTGCTGCACGCCTATCGCGACCTGGAATCTCTGATGTATCCGCGCGTACTGCCGAAGAATCGCGCAGAGGTCGTCGCGCGCAACGAGGGGCTGCTGGAATTGCACCGCGACACGCTGCTCGCGCCCTACGTCGAAATGACCTACGCCGGCATCATCGTTGCAGACCGCGTCAATCTGAAGGACAAGCTCGCTTTGAATGCGCGCGTGCTGCGCCTGATGCCGGTACCGGAGCTGGCTTACCGCCAGGTGCTGCTGCTTGCTTTGAACGGTGAGCGCGACGCCGCGCTGCTGCAGCTCGATCGGGCCGCTGCGGTGTTCCCGGACCGGCTGCAGAACTTCGTGGCGGACGCGGAGCAGGCGGCACAGCGGGAGCCGGCCGCGCTGGGGGAAATTGCGCACAAGGCCTTGGCGAAGCTAAAGCAGGTTGACATAAACGGGGGGTAAGTTCAGGATTTGTCTATAAAAGGCGGATTGATGACGGTGCCGAGTTCGCGCTGAACCCCATTCTTACGTGACTGCAACCCTTTTTGCAGCGAAGACTTTGTTTCCGGCTGGACCGGATTAGGATAGACACATGGCTAGGCCGGAGAAGATCCGCATCGGCAATCTGCTGGTTCAGGAAAAGCTGATTTCGCAGGAACAACTGAGCCTCGCCCTGGAGCAGCAAAAGCGCAGCGGGCGCAAGCTCGGCCGCCTGCTCGTCGAGAACGGCTTCGCCACGGAAGAGGCCATCTCCGAAGCCCTGGCGAAGCAGCTCAAGATTCCCTACCTCAATCTCAAGTATTACAACATCAACCTGGCGGTGGCGCGCACGCTGCCGGAGATGCAGGCGCGGCGCTTCCGCGCCCTGCTGCTCGAGGACAAGGGCAGCAGCTATCTGTTGGCGATGGCGGATCCGACCGACCTGTTCGCCTACGACGAAATCTCGCGCCTGCTCAAGCGCGATATCGAGTTGGTCCTGGTCAACGAGAACCAGGTGCTCGAAACCATGGACCGGATTTACCGGCGCACGGAACAGATGTCCGACCTCGCGCGCGAACTGGGCGCGGACATGGGCGAGGCGGTCGATTTCGGCGCACTCAAGGTCGAACCGGGCGGCGAAGACGCGCCGGTGGTCAAGCTGTTGCAGTCGATGTTCGAGGACGCAACCCAGGTGAACGCGTCCGACGTTCATATCGAGCCGCAGGAGAGCCTGCTGCAAATCCGCTTTCGCATCGACGGCATGCTGCAACTGCAGGCCGAGTCCGAGATCAAGATCGCCCCCGCCGTGGTGCAAAGGCTCAAGCTGATGTCGGGATTGGATATCTCGGAAAAGCGCCTGCCGCAGGACGGCCGCTTCAATGTGCGCATACGCGAAGCGCGCGTCGACGTGCGCATCTCGACCATGCCCACGCAATATGGCGAATCGGTGGCGATGCGCCTGCTCAACCGCAGCACCGGGGTGCAGGGGCTGGAGGGCCTGGGCATGCCGCCGCAATTGCTTGCGCGCCTGCAGCAGATCATCCGGCGCACCACCGGCATGGTGCTCGTGACCGGTCCCACCGGCAGCGGCAAGACCACCACGCTGTACGCCGCGCTCAATGAAGTGAACACGATCGACAAGAAGATCATCACGGTGGAGGATCCGATCGAATACCGCCTGGCCGGCCTGAATCAGGTGCAGGTCAGCGAAAAAATCGACCTCACATTCGCGCGCGTGCTGCGTTCCGCCTTGCGCCAGGACCCGGACATCATCCTGGTGGGCGAAATGCGCGATCCGGAGACGGCGCAGATCGGATTGCGCGCGGCGCTCACCGGCCACATGGTGTTCTCGACGCTGCACACGCGCGATGCGGCCAGCACGCCGATCCGCCTGATCGACATGGGCGCGCCGCGCTACATGGTCGCGTCGTCGTTGCAGGCGGTGATTGCGCAGCGGCTGGTGCGGGTGAACTGCCCCAGCTGCGCCGAATCCTATCAGCCGTCGGAACAGGAACTGCAGTGGCTGCGCGGCAGCGAACGCGATGACGGCAAACCGGCGCAAATGATGCGCGGGCGCGGCTGCCAGTTTTGCCACCTTACCGGCTACGCCGGGCGCACCGGCGTCTACGAAATGCTGGAAATGGATGCGGCGCTCACCGCGGCGGTCAACCGCGAGGACACGACCGAGTTCGCCCAACTTGCGGTGAAGCATATGGCGGGCCGGAGCATGCGCCACCACGCAGCGCAGCTCGCGTTCGCCGGCAAGACGACGCTGGCCGAGGCGATACGGGTCAGCTCCGAACTCGAGGACTGATGGCGCATTTCGCGTACAAGGGGAGAAATGCCAGGGGCGAGCTGGTGACCGGGGTGCTCGAGGACAACGACTCGGGCGCCGTCGCCGACCAATTGTTCAAGACCGGCATTGCGCCGGTGGAAATCGCGCTGACCGCGGCGCCGAGTTCGGCGCGCCGCGACAGCTGGCTGGCGCGCTTCACCGCGCCGCGCATCACGCTCGATGACAGGCTGCTGTTCAGCCGCCAGATGTACACGCTGCTCAAGTCCGGCGTCCCGATCATGCGCGCGCTGTCCGGGCTGCAGGAATCGGCCAAGAGCGTCACCATGGCCAAGGTGATCCAGGACCTG
>JAJZUK010000287.1 GCA_021847125.1 Pseudomonadota bacterium
GCCTTGGGCAAGCGCGTCTGCGCGCGCGACGGCCTGATGTTCCTCGACGAAACGGTGGAGTGCGTCGCGCTCGGCTTCGGGCGTGACGGCGAGGGGCGCATGGCCTTGCGCCGCACCTATGGCTTCGAATTCAGCGATACTGGCAACAACCGGCGCAGCGGCAGCATTGTCATGCTGGGCGGCGAGGTGGAGTCGCTCAACACCGAGCCCTTTCTGCTCCAATGAGCAAATGGGTAGAAGGAACAGTGGTGGCGCAGACGCACTGGACCGGGTTTCTGTATTCGCTGCAGATCGAGGCGGACATCGCCCCGTTTCAGGCCGGCCAGTTCACCAAGCTCGCGCTGGCGGTCGACGGCGAAATGGTGGGACGCCCCTATTCCTTCGTCAATGCACCGTCAGCGCGGCCGCACGAGTTCCATTACGTCGTGCTGCCCGATCATCCGCTGACACCGCGCCTGTGCAAGCTCGAGGCCGGCGACTCGGTCTATCTCGCGCCGCAGGCCTCGGGTTTCCTCACCCTGGCTGAAGTGCCGGACGGCGACGCCCTGTGGCTGCTTGCCACGGGCACTGCGCTCGGACCTTTTCTGTCCATCCTCGGCACCGAGGCGCCGTGGCGGCGCTTTCGCCGCGTGGTGCTGGTGCATGCGGTGCGCCGCGCCGAGGAGTTGTGCTACCGGGAGTGGATCCAGTCGCTGCTCGCCCGGCATCCCGGGAAGTTCGCGTTCATTCCCGTGCTCAGCCGCGAACACAGCGATTTCGCCCTGGCCGGGCGCATCCCGAAGGCGATCGCAGACGGGCGGCTGGAGGCCGCCGCGGGGCTCAAGCTGGATGCGCAGTCCTCGCGCCTGATGGTCTGCGGCAATCCGGCGATGGTCGCCGACACGGTGCAGGCGCTGGAGCAGCGCGGCCTGAAGAAGCATCGCCGGCGTGATCCGGGGCAGATCAGCGTGGAAAACTACTGGTAAGCCGCGGCGATGCGACGCTCCGTCAGATTTGCCCTGCTGCTGCTCGCCCTGGCGTTGCTCGCCGGCTGCAGCGGCGCGCGCCTCGCCTACAACAATGCCGATACCGTGGTGCGCTGGATGGCGGACGATTATTTCGCGCTCGAAGGCGTGCAGGAAGAGGATTTCAAGGAACGCCTGGCGCGCTTTCATGCCTGGCACCGCAGCGAGGAGCTGCCGCGCTACAGCGTGCTGATGACCAGCGCCGGTGACAAGCTCGCCGACGGGCTCACCGCGGGGGAGCTGCTGTGGGCCTGGGAAAGCGTCAAGGGGCGCTATCGGCGCATGGCCGCCTGCGCGGCGCCGGAGCTCGCGGCCGTGCTGGCCACGCTGACGCCGGCGCAATTCGAGCGCCTGGACAAGAAATTCGCCGAATCCGATGCGGAATACACCAAGAAACACCTCAAGGGCGGCGAAGCGGAGCAGCGCCAGCGGCGCGACAAGCGCAACCTGGAACTGATGCGCGAATGGTTCGGCGATCTCAGCGACGCGCAGGAAGCGCAGCTCAAGACCGCGAGCGCGAGGCTGCCCCTGCTTTACACGCTGCGCCTGCAGAGCCGGCAGCGGCGCCAGGCCGAATTGGCCGTCCTACTGAAAACGCACCACGGCGCGGCGCAACTCGAACCCGCGCTGAAACGCTGGTTGACCGACTGGGACGAGGGCGTGTCTGCCGAATACCGGAGCCTGTCCGAGCAGCATCGGGAGCTGTATATCCAGATGCTGCTGGAGCTGGATCGCGGTCTCACGGCGGCGCAGCGCGCGCACGCGGTCGAGCGCTTCCATGAATACGCCGAAATCTTCAAAGCGCTCGCCACGCAGGGCAAGCCGCCGCGCCCAGGTTCCTGAGCTGGCATGCGCGACATGAGCCGCGACATTCTGCATTTCTCCCACGCCAACGGCTTTCCCGCCGCCTGCTACCGGAAGTTCTTCGGCTTTCTGGAGCCCGACTTTCGCATCGGCAGCATCAACTGCATCGGCCATGATCCGGCTTACCCAGTGACCGACGGCTGGCCGCATCTGGTGGCGCAGCTGATCGACCATCTGAGCGCGCAGTACCGGGTGCCGGTGGTGGGCGTGGGACATTCGCTGGGCGGCTATCTCACCTTCATGGCGGCGGTGCAGCGCCCCGAGCTGTTCAAGTGCATCATTCTGCTCGATGCGCCCATCATCGGGCATTTCAAGGGCGGGGCATTCGGCATGCTCAAGCGCCTGGGGCTGGTGGACCGCATCACCCCGGCCCACCACACGCGTGAGCGCAGGCGCGACTGGCCCTCGGTGGAAGACATGGTCGGCCATTTCCGCCGCCGCAAGATCTTCCGCCATTTCGACCCCGACTGCTTGCATGACTATGCCGCGTTGGGCACGGTGCGCGAGGGTGGGCGCGTGCGGCTGCTGTTCGATCCGGAGATCGAATATCAGATCTATCGCAGCGTCCCCCACGACCTCGTCTATTACTGCAACCGCCTGAAACTGCCTGCCGGCTTCATCGGCGGGCGTCATTCGGATGTGTTGAGCCGGGTCGGCATGGCGAATACGCGCGGGAATTTCCGCGTCAAGCGCATCGAGGGCGGACACTTGTTCCCGCTGGAGCGCCCGCAGGCCGCGGCGGAGGCGGTGCGCCAGCTTGCGGCGGAGCTGCTCGCCGCCTGAAGAAGAGTCAGATGCGGCGCTCGCGTCGATCCACGCAGCTGTCGCTGGCCCGTAGAAAACGAAAAGGGCGGCTCCAGGCCGCCCTTTTCGCTTGATACAGTCTGAAGCTTACTTCAGGTGTTTGCTGACCAGTTTGGTCATTTCGAACATCGACACCTGCTTAGCGCCCTTGAACACTTCCTTGAGCTTGTCGTCGGCGTTGATCATGCGACGGTTCTTCGCGTCCTGCAGTTTGTTCTTTTTGATGTAGGCCCAGATCTTCTTGGTCACTTCGGTGCGGGGCATCGGGCCCGCGCCGATCACCGCGGCGAGCGATGCGCTCGGGGTCATCGGTTTCATGAACGCCGCGTTTGGCTTGCGCTTTACTTTTGCCTTGACCGGTTTCTTGCTAGCAGTCTTCTTGCTAGCGGTTTTCTTGCTTGC
>JAJZUK010000288.1 GCA_021847125.1 Pseudomonadota bacterium
GTCAATGAAAAAGAACCCAAACGAGTCTCGCGACCATTCTACGATTGAAGGAATAAGATCGACGAAATCGCCTTCCAGTGGTTCGGCAAGGACCCCATCCGGCGCTCGGGTGCTAAGGAATTGTTTCAGCCGCTCGAAGGCGCCATGATCTTTCTCAATATAAAGAGCTCGAAATGTGAGGTCGATACCGTTTTTTAGCAGACCTTGTCGACATCTGGAAAGAACACGCAACGAAATTGAGATCGAAGTGGAGTCCAGAGATTTTGTCTCGTCGCCCCAAGGCCCGGCAAAGCAGTCGACGAAAGCTAACTCATTGATTCCAAGTTGCCGGGCGCTCATTCCAACGATCATCAATAGCTTCTCGAGATAAGCCTCGAGCAGGCGGTGTTTAACATACGCTTGCTCCCTGCCGAGGTATGCGGCCGGCAACAAAATCGTACTGTTCTTGTCTGCCATGAATCACCTCCCGATTGACGGCCGAACGATCGTTCGGTATCGTAATCCTATGGCACACGACGGTCAATATCTGGAAAAATTACAGGACTACTACGCCCGACACCGAGTCCTGCCCTCATACGCGCGGATCGGCACGCTGGTCGGGTTGAGTTCCAAGGCCTCAGTCGCGGAAATGGTTTTGCGGCTCAAGGCCGAAAGATTTCTGGAGAGTTCGCCCGATCGTCGCCTTAAACCGGGAAAACGATTCTTCGAGCGCCCGCTTGCGGAGAGCGTCCGTGCCGGTCTGCCAAGCCCCGCTGCAGATTCCGGCCCCGAACGCATCTCGATCGACGAGCACCTCGTTGCCAATCCCTCCAGAACCATTTTGATTACAGTAAAGGGCGATTCGATGATCGATGCCGGTATTCACCCGGGTGACGTCGTGGTCGTCGAAAAGCGAGCTTCGGCACAACCCGGTGAAATCGTAGTCGCCATTGTCGACAACGATTTCACGCTCAAGCGGCTGCACATGGAACGAGGACGAATCGTGCTCAAGCCCGAGAACAGGAGCTATCCAGTGATTCGACCCAAGGGTGACCTGGAAATCTTCGGCGTGGTAATCGGCATGTTCAGAAAATACCGATAGCGGTACAGAAAACTAAAACACGATGGCTGGTCGCGCGCAGCGACCGCGTTCAGTGACTCAAGGATTTGCCAACGATTCCGAACGTCGTCGCCAAGCACAGGACATTGATGGAGGCTACGAAGGAAATTAAGACGGAGCACAGTGCATGAGCGCGTCCGCGCTCGCACTGGTGGTCCTCGCCGGCCTCATCCACGCGATCTGGAATATCGCAGCGAAGAAGGCTGGCGGCGACGTGCGCTTTGCAGCATTCAGCGCTCTGTTGCTGATGGTCATTTGGGCACCCCTGGGCCTGTGGCTGGGCTGGCGCGCGCTACCGCTGTGGGGCGCGACGCAATGGGCGCTGGTGGCGGCGCTCAGCCCAATGGGCTACGTGCTGGTGCTGTTCGCGATGCAAACGGCGCCGCTTTCGCACGTGGCGCCCGCGCGCGAGGTGTCGATGCTGTTCGCCGCGCTAATCGGCGGCCAGCTGCTCGGCGAGGGAGATCGCGCGCTGCGGATTTTCGGCGCGGCCTGCATCGCCTTCGGCGTCATGGCACTGGCACTGGGCTGACGGCCGGCCGAGCGTGCCCTCAGGCCCTCTGCGGTCCCGGCCTGCCGGCTTCGACGACGAAGCGCGCGAGCGTGCTGCAGGCCGCATCGCGCGTCTGCACCGATTCCATCGCGCGCAGGTCGGCGTTCAATTGCTTCGGCGTGATCTCGACGCGCACGTAGCCGCGCTTGTCGCCGCGGCCGTACTTGAGGTGCGGGTTTTCGGCCAGCGCCGCTTCGACGAATTTCTGCGACGGCCCCTGCGAGGTGATCGAAGTGCCGCAGAATTCGCTCGCGACCACGGGCGCATGCGGGTCGTCGAAGTCGGTCTTGAGGTCGGCGACCCAGTGCGCGTGCACATCGCCGCCGATCACCACCGGATTTGACGGCTTGCGCGCGGCCACCGATTCGAGCAGGCGCTTTCGCGCGGCGGGATAGCCGTCCCAGCCGTCGGTCCACACGCGCTTGCCTGCACCCGGCTCGCGATCGAGCTGCGCCATCAGCGTCTGCTGCGCGATCAGGTTCCAGCCGCTCGTCGCGCCGGCGAGGCCGGCATCGAGCCAGGCTTCCTGCGCGGCGCCGAGCATGCTGCGCGTCGGGTCGGCGAGCGCCGCGCACTCGGCCGCGTCGACCACATTGCTGCCGCCGCCGGCTGGACGCTTGGAGCAGACTTCGTGCGCGCGGTACTGGCGGTCGTCGAGCAGGTGCACGCGCGCGAGGCGCCCCCAGTCGAGGCGGGTGTAAATTTTCATCTGCGCGCCGTCCGGGCGCATGCGCGCGGGCAGCGGCATGTGCTCGTAATAGGCGCGGTAGGCGGCGGCGCGGCGCGCGAGGAAGCGCTCGCGCGGCATGCCGTCCTCGGGCTGGTCGTCGGCGTAGTCGTTGTCGACTTCGTGATCGTCCCAGGTCACGATCCAGGGACAGGCGCGGTGCGCCGCCTGCAAGTCGGGATCGGATTTGTACAGCGCATAGCGCGCGCGATAGTCCTCGAGCGTGTACGGCTCGCCGCCGCTGTGCTTGCGCACGTGATTGCGCCCCCAGGAGGACTCGTAGATGTAATCGCCGAGGAAGGCGATGAAGTCGGGGTCGTCGGCGACGATGTGTTTGTAGGCGCCGTAGTAGCCCTGCTCGTACTGCTGGCAGGAGGCGAAGGCGAAGCGCAGCCGCACCGGGGCGGCATCCACGGCGGGTGCCGTGCAGGTGCGCGCGATAGCGCTTTGCGCCGCGCCGGCGCTGAAGCGGTACCAGTAAGGGCGGCCGGGCGCGAGGCCCTGCGGCTCGACGTGCACCGAGTGGCCCCATGCGGGCGCGGCCTCGGCGCTGCCCGAGGCGACGACCTCGCGCATCGCGTCGTCGGTCGCGATTTCCCAGCGCACCGGCACGATGTCGCGTCCCATGCCGCCGTCGGCCGCGTCAGGCGCCGGCGCGAGACGCGTC
>JAJZUK010000289.1 GCA_021847125.1 Pseudomonadota bacterium
ACCCTGTTCGGGCTGACGCTGCTGTCGCATCAGATCGGCGGCTTTTTCGGCGCTTGGCTCGGCGGAATCGCAGTCGCCAGGAGCGGCAGCTACGAATGGATGTGGTATGCGGACATCGCGCTCGCGCTCCTGGCCGCCTTAGTCAATCTGCCGATACGCGAAGCGCAGCCCAAGCTTGCGGGAGCGGGAGCTGTAGCGTGAACGGCAAGAAAGCGATACTGGTAGTCGGAGCGGGCGATGCGACCGGCGGCGCGATCGCGCGGCGTTTTGCGCGCGAGGGCTATATCGCCTGCGTCACACGCCGGCATGCCGACAAGCTCGCGCCGCTGGTGGCGCAAATCGAGGCCGAAGGCGGGATAGCGCATGCCTACGGTTCGGACGCGCGCAAGGAAGACGAGGTGGTGCAGCTGTTTGCGCAGATCGAGCGCGAGATCGCGCCGATCGAAGTCGCGGTGTTCAATATCGGCGCCAACGTGCGCTTCCCCATCGCCGAAACGACGGCGCGGGTGTATTACAAGGTGTGGGAAATGGGCTGCTTCGGCGGCTTTCTCGTCGGGCGCGAAGCGGCGCGGGTGATGCTGCCGCGGGCACGCGGCTCGATTTTCTTTACCGGCGCGACCGCGAGCATGCGCGGAGGCAATGGCTACGCCGCATTCGCCGGCGCCAAGCATGGACTGCGCGCGCTGGCGCAAAGCATGGCGCGCGAACTCGGCCCCAAGGGCATCCACGTGGCGCAGATCATCGTCGACGCCGCCATCGACACCGAGTTCATCCGCGAAAATTTTCCGCAGCGCTACGCGTTGAAGGACCAGGGAGGCATCGTGGATCCCGAGGCCATAGCCGAAAGCTACTGGCAGCTGCACCGGCAGCCGCGCAATGCCTGGACCCATGAAATGGATCTGCGCCCGTGGATCGAAACCTGGTGATGCGTTGACGCCCGACGATATGCGGCGTTTTGGATGTTGTGAAATACCACGACCGGAATTGCGCGCTGCGCGCGCCAACCGAGTTTTCCGGACGGATGTTTCTTATCCGTCCGGAAAACTCGGTTATGCGTAGAAAACCAAGCCCGGTCTAGGTTTTTCTGAGAGATCGCCGATTGCGCGCGGATGGTTTTTCATCCGTGCGCAATCGACGATCCGCGCGGACAGCTTCTCGTCCGCGCAATAAGCGTAATTTCGAATCAGCCAAGGAGTTGCAATGCAAAAACAGGTAGAGTTCTATTTCGATTTCGGCAGCCCCTACTCCTATCTCGCCTGCAAGGCGCTGCCCGCGATCGCGGCCGCGCACGGCGCGCAAATCCTGTGGCGGCCGATGCTGCTGGGCGGGGTGTTCAAAGCCACCGGCAATCACAGCCCGGCCGAAATTGCGGCAAAGAGCGCCTGGATGCAGCGGGACATGGAGCGCTGGGCCGCGCGCTACGGCGCACCATTCAAGCGCAATCCGCATTTTCCGATCAACACGCTCACGCTCATGCGCGGCGCGGCCGGCATGCAGCTGCGCGGCATGGATTTCGGCAAGTATGTGGAGACGATATTCGGCGCGATGTGGGCCGAGCCGCGCAACCTGGGCGATGCGCTGGAACTCGCCGCCGTGCTGCGCGAGGCCGGGTTCGATACCGGCGAATTCCAGGCGCTGGTAGGCGACGCGGCGGTGAAACAGCGGCTCAAGCAGCAGACCGAGGAGGCGGTCGCGCGCGGGGTGTTCGGAGCGCCGACCTTCTTCGTCGGCGACGACATGTTCTGGGGCCAGGACCGGCTGGACTTCGTCGCCGCGGCGCTGGCGTAGCGCTTATACCGCAGGTCTGCCGTCTTTCAGCCGATGCCGGCCGGCGTCTGCCGAAACCAGGCGCGGATGTTTTCCATTTCCGGCTTGATCGACAGGCTGGCCAGCATGCTGCGCGAGTGCAATGCGAGCAGCGCATTGATGCCGGCGTCGCGTTGAACCGCGCGATTCAAGCGGCCGAAGAACGCCTGGTTGAGCCGGTCGATGTCGGAGAAGAATCCGTCCAGCCCGGCCAATCCCACGGGTTCGCCGCGCAGGAAGCAGCCGAACAGATGCATCGAGACGATGCGGTAGACGCGTTCGGTCGCGCTGGCGAAGGGCATGTGCATGTGCGCCAGCGGCAGCATGCGCGCCAAGATCGGACACGCGCTGGTTGCGAGGATGAGCCCCATCAAGGCGCTCAAGGCAGTCTGCGTATCGGTGCGCTTGCGTGCTTCGTATTCAGGCGTCACTACATGCACATCCACCCGGTCTATCGAAGACAGCGCGGAAAATCTCTCCACCACCGGCACCAGATCGGCAGCTGCCGGGCAATGCGCGCCCGGCGCGTCGGGCAGCGGGCAATGCGGGCATTTCTCCACCTCGAGGCGCGTCCACTCGGGCAGGTCGCCGCTCGCCGGGGGACGGCCGAATTCCACATCGAAGCGGTGACCGACCCCGGACTCGAGCCGGAAGAAATAGATGACTTTCTTGTCCAATGCGCTTCGGAGATGGGAATGCGGAATTGAGGCGGGTCTGGCAGCAACGAGGCGTAATCTCCCGCTCAATCTATTCCAAGCGCTGCGCGAAAACAAGCCGCACGTTCCGCTAGGCGCAGCGTCACTGCGCAGAAACGCCCTTGCCTTGACAATGTTTGCCTAGGCAATTAGCATCCATTTCCCGTTTTGCGCGCCGTCCCACGATGCAACCGATCTACGACATCGAAACCTTCCGCCCCAGCCAAGGCGTAGGCGCCTATATCGGCCGCGCGCGCCGCACCATCGTCGAGGCGATCGATCAGGAACTCGCGCCGCTGGACATCAGCCACGCGCAATGGATCGTGGTCATGCTGCTGGGCGACGGCGCGGCATCCACCGCGGCCGAGCTGTGCAAAGTCCTGATCTACGACCCGGGTGCGATGACGCGGCTGCTCGACCGGCTGGAAAAAAAAGGCGTGCTGCGGCGCGTGCGCACGCGGGGCGACCGCAGGACGGTGCGCCTGGAACTCACCGCCGACGGCGCCAAGCTGTACCCGAGGATACTCGA
>JAJZUK010000290.1 GCA_021847125.1 Pseudomonadota bacterium
TCCCGGCTTCAACGAGGCCTTTTACGGCTTTCGCTCCTTCGGCAAGCTGCTCGACGAAGCCGAAGCGAGAAAGCTGCTCAAGCTCGAACACGACGAAAAATCCGGCGGCGTCACCATCCGCAGCGTCAACACCGAAGATTAGGTTCTGCCGCTGCCTGCATCACGACTGCAATTGATTTCGATCAATCTGCCGGCGGGCCGCCGCACTAAGCTGGTATAGCTGCCGCCTGCGCAACGGCGGAGAATCCGGGCGGCGCCGGCTCACGGGCAGATCAACGCGAAAGGAGACAAACGTGTTCAAACACATCCTTGTTCCGACCGACGGTTCCAAGCTTTCGATCAAGGCGGCGAAGCAGGCGGTCAAGCTGGCCAAGGCACTCGGGGCCAGAATCACCGGGTTTTACGCCGCCCCCGATTTGGGCTCGACCTACTACGGCGACGGTTATATCCTGCGCGCGCCCTCGGCCAAGGCGCAGTCGGAATTCACGCAACAGCAGGCGCGCAAGTTCCTGTCGATGATAGAAGTCGAGGCGGAAGTGGAGAAAGTGCCGTGCGCGGTGTTCCACGCGCTCAGCGACAGCCCCTACGAAGCCATCATCGACGCCGCAAAAAAGAAGAAATGCGACCTGATCGTGATGGCTTCGCACGGACGGCGCGGGCTATCCGGTCTGGTGCTCGGCAGCGAAACGCAGAAGGTGCTGGTGCACAGCAAGGTGCCGGTGCTGGTCTGCCGCTAGGCAGACCGCCGCCAGCTATTTTCCCTTGAAGCTGGGTTTGCGCTTCTCCATGAAGGCGCGCCGGCCCTCGCGGTAATCCTCGCTGTTGAAGCAGGTTTCGATCATGCGCGCGACGCGGTCCAGATCGCGCGCATCCGGATCGAGCCCCGTCTGCCGTATCGCGAACTTGGCCGCGGCCAAGGTGAGCGGTGCGTTCTCCGCCACCATTTCGCAATAGGCCGCGACCTCGCGGTCGAAATCGGCCAGCGGCACGACGCGGTTGACGAAACCCATGGCGAGCGCGTCGGCCGCGCTGAACTTGCGCGCCGAGAAGAAGATATCAGCGGTGTTCGCGGCGCCGAGCATCTGCACGAAGCGCCGGATGCCGGTGTAGTTGTAGCCCAGCCCCAGGCGGCCCGCGGGCATGCGGAACCGGGCGTCCTCGGCGACGATGCGCACATCGCAGGCCGCAGCGAACCCGAGGCCGCCGCCCATGCAAATGCCGCGAATCTTGGCCACCACGGGCTTGCTGCAGAGCACCGGCGCCTCGTAGGCGTCGACGACCGCCTGGTTGTAGATCGCCTGCGCCTCGGCGCTGCCGCGCGCCTTTTCGAACTGCGAAATATCGGCGCCGGAAATGAAGGCCTTCTCGCCGTCGCCGGTAATGACGATCAGCCGCACTTCGGGATCGGCGTCGAAATCCGCGATGGCCTTGGGCAGCGCCATCCACATGTCGTGCGAGACTGCGTTGAACTTGGTCGGATTGGAGAAAATCACCCAGCCGACGGCATTTTCCTTGCGCGTGATCAGTTCAGCCATGAGCTTCCTTGTTTAGACGGCTTTATTTTTGCGTAAAGCCGCGATGTCCGCGGCGCTGTAACCGGCCTCGGCCAGCACTTCGTCCGTATGCTGGCCGATCTCGGGCGTGGCGCTCGCCATGGTCGCGGGTGTGCGCGACAGTCCGACCGCCTGGTTCACCACCCGTATCTCGCCCAGCACCGGATGCTTCAGTTTCGCCGCGGCCCCGATATGCTGCACCTGCGCGTCGGCGAACACCTGATCCATGCTGTAAATCGGCCCGCAGGGCACGCCCGCCGTGTTGAGCAGCGCAACCCATTCCTCGCTTTTCTTCGCGCTCAAGGCGGCGTTCAACTCCGCGTTCAGCGCCTTGCGGTTCTTCGCCCGATTGGCCGCGCCCTTGAATTCCGCGCGCTCGAGCAGCTCCGGACGCCCGACGGCCGGACACAGGCGCTGCCACATGCCCTCGCCCGACGCGGCGACATTGATGTAGCCGTCGGCGGTGGTGTAGGCCGAAGTCGGCATGCTGGTCGGATGATCGTTGCCGACCTGCGGCGGCACCTCGCCTTCCATCAGATAGCGCGCCGCCTGAAAATCGAGCAAGGCAATGCCGGACATCAACAGCGACGACTGCACCCACTGCCCCTGGCCGGACGCCTCGCGCTCCAGCAGCGCGGTCAGGATGCCGAGCGCGGCATACAAGCCGGCGCTCACGTCTGCGATCGCCGCGCCGGTGCGCATCGGGCCTTCGCCCGGCCGGCCGGTGACCGACATCAGGCCGCTCATGCCCTGCGCAATCTGATCGAAGCCGGGCCGTGCGACATAGGGACCGTCCTGGCCGAAACCGGAAATGCTGGCAAGGATGATGCGCGGGTTGATCGCCTTGAGCGACTCATAGTCGAGGCCGAGACGGTATTTGACGTCGGGCCGATAATTCTCGACCACTACATCCGCTTTCCGCACCAGACGGGAGAACACCTCGCGCCCCTCGGGCAGCTTCAGATTCAGCGTCATCGAGCGCTTGTTGCGGTGCAGATTCTGGAAATCCGGACCGTTGCGCGGCCCGCCCATGTTCTCGTTCGCATCGACCCCGGGCGGAGATTCGATCTTGATCACATCGGCGCCGAAATCGGCGAGTTGCTTGACGCAAGTCGGACCGGCGCGTACGCGCGACAAATCGAGGACACGAAAACGCGAAAGTGCGGTTGACGCTGAAATATGGGTCATGATGGGGCCAGGTTGGTCGTCAGGATCGGCGCTGCGCACTGCCTGCGCCGCAGCCGCGATTATCGCGTCGCGGCCCAGGCACCGCAAGCATTTCCGCAGTTTTCACAGCAGTGAAATCGGCGCACCTCAGGCGATCCACTCGCTCACCGGCGCCTGCGCCTCCTGCAGCGGCTGGCACAGCACGTCCACCAGCACCGGCTGGTTCGCCTCGAGCGCGAGCCTGAGCGTCTCGCCCAGCTTGGCCGGGTCTTCCACGCGGTAGCTCTTGACGCCGAAAGCGCTTGCCAC
>JAJZUK010000291.1 GCA_021847125.1 Pseudomonadota bacterium
GCATAGCTCTGATGCGGCAGCGTCACATCGTCGGTATACGTGCCGGCACCGGTGAGGAAACGGTAATCTTCCTTGCGCTTGACCGAGACGCCAATGCTGTTCAAATCGCCCATGGCCGTCCCCTTAGTGAATTGAACGCTACGAGGGGAAATTTCCCCTCGTGCTCCCCTAAATTTGTGCTGTCACGATAGCTCATGTGCCAGCCCTCCTACATGTTCGCCGAGGCGGCTTTCACCGCCTTGACGATGTTGTGATAGCCGGTGCAGCGGCACAGGTTGCCGTCGAGTTCGGCGCGGATGGTTTCCTCGGAGGGATTGGGGTGGTTCTTCACCAGGTCGACCGCGCTCATGACCATGCCCGGCGTGCAGAAGCCGCATTGCAGGCCGTGGTGTTCGCGGAAAGCTTCCTGCATCGGGTGCAGCGTGCCATCGGCCTTTGCCAGGCCTTCGATGGTGACGATATCTGCGCCCTCGGCCTGCATCGCCAGAATGTTGCAGCTCTTCACCGCGCGGCCGTTCAAGTGGATGGTGCAGGCGCCGCACTGGCTGGTGTCGCAGCCGACGTGGGTGCCGGTGAGCCGCAGATGTTCGCGGATAAAGGTGACCAGCAGAGTGCGTGCTTCAACTTCGGCGCTGACCGGCTTGCCGTTTACGGTCATCGATATTTTCATGAAGCTCTCCTTCTGTGAATGGATCTTGTTGTGTCTTGTTGTGCAATGCCATTTCTGCTGCAGGCTCGGCGGCGAAAGCTTCCTCCATGTTTCGCGTGCCGGGATAGGAATGATGCGTGCACCGGTGAAAAGTTCCGGCCTGCCCGAACGCAGGGAAGAAATCCTAGACCATGCGATGCCGTGAATCAACCGCAATCGCGCGACGACCCTGCTTGACCCGTCCCTCAACGAAGCATAACCTTGAACGCCTCGCGCAATGGGCGTCTCTAATATGCAGCGCTCTTCATAGGTATGACCACAATGCGATTGTGGAATTGACGCGCGCGTCGGCATTCCCGGTCAAAACGGCAGAGGTGTGAAATGGACAGCGTCGATCTAGAAGTTCTGCGCAGCGCAAGCCGCTGGTTCAAGTCGGGTCATGCGGTCATCCTGGCCACCGTGGTGAAGACCTGGGGCTCCTCGCCGCGCCCGCTGGGGGCGATGCTTGCGATCCGCGACGACGGCCAGGTATCAGGGTCCGTGTCCGGCGGCTGCGTCGAAGACGACTTGATCGAGCGCGTGCGCGAGCACAAGCTCGCCGGCGACAAACCCGAAGTCGTCACCTACGGCGTGAGCAAGGAGCAGGCCGAGCGCTTTCGCCTGCCTTGCGGCGGCACGCTGCAGCTGGTGCTGGAGCCGGTCAAGGACGGCGCCGGCCTGGATGAATTGCTGGGCGCGATCGAGCGCCATGAACTGGTCGCGCGCACCCTCGATGTCGAGAGCGGCAAAGCGCGGCTCGACGCCGGCCGCTGGTCGGATACGCTCGAATTCGACGGCAAGCTGCTGAAGACGGTGCACGGCCCGCGCTGGCGGCTGCTCATCATCGGTGCCGCACAGCTGTCGCGCTATCTGGCGCAGATGGCGCAGGCCCTGGACTACCACGTCACGGTATGCGATCCGCGCGAGGAATACGCCGAGGCCTGGGACGTCGCCGGCGCACCGGTCGACCGCGGCTATCCCGATGACGTGGTGCAGGCGATGAACCTGGATGCGCATTGCGCGGTGGTCGCCGTCACCCACGATCCCAAGCTGGACGACGCGGCGCTGCTCGAGGCGCTCAAGTCCCCCGCCTTTTATGTCGGCGCGCTGGGCTCGAAAGCCAACAACGACAAGCGCAGGAAGCGCCTGGCGGAATTCGACCTCTCCGCGGGCGAGATCGCGCGCCTGCACGGTCCGGTGGGTTTGAAAATCGGCAGCCGCACGCCGCCCGAGATCGCGGTGGCGATTCTGGCCGAAATGACTGCAGTGCGCCGCGGCGTGCAAATGCCGCAGACCATAGAGCCGGCCAAGGTAGGAATCGAATCCGGTTGCGGCGTTTCGCAGAATTGATTCCGCTCTGCCCTCGCCGCTCCGGCGCGCTGAACGCGACTTGCCGGCGCGAGGATAAAGTCCCCGGCGCATAAGCGATGGCCGCGAACATTTGCGGCATTCTGCTCGCCGCCGGCGCCTCCAGGCGCTTCGGCTCGGACAAACTGCTGCATCGCCTGGCCGCCGGCCCGCCGGTCGCCGCAGCTGCGCTCGCCAACCTGCGCGCAGCCCTGCCGCACGTCATCGCCGTGGTGCGTCCGGGTGCGAACACGCTCGCCGATTTATTGAGCGACGCGGGCGCGACGGTGATCCTGTGCGCCAATGCCGACGAAGGCATGGGGGCAAGCCTCGCCGCCGCGGTGGGCGCGTCGGGCGATGCCGCCGGCTGGGTCATCGCGCTCGCCGACATGCCCTATATCCGGCCGCAGACCATAGAAAAAGTCGCAGCCGCACTGGCCGCGGGAGCGGCCATCGTTGCTCCCGCCTACCGCGGCGAGCGCGGCCATCCCGTAGGCCTGGCGGCGCGCTTCCGGCCGCAACTGCAGGCGCTGCGCGGCGACGCGGGAGCGCGCGACCTGCTCCAGCAGCACGCGGATCTGATCAAGCTGATCGAAGTGGACGACCCCGGCGTTCGCCGCGACATCGACACGCCGGACGATTTGCGCCCGACTCGGTAAAGCGCGATGCGGCATTTGGGCCGCGTTGCTTGCCTCGGCCCAACGCCGCGATAGGCGCATCCTAAACGACGGGGTTCTGCCGCCACCGACCCTCAAGCCTTTTTCATAAAATCGCCGGGCCGCGACAAGCTGATTAGACAACGTATGTGAAAAACCGTATCTTGGCTCACGACCTGGGGCATGACACTGACGTCCATGCGGAATAACAAAGGCGCGGACGCGTTTGTAGTACGTCAAGACACTGACTTCATGAAACAGTTGACACGCATCGCGACGGAAACGCCATGTCATTGGGCATTTCGGTGCTTGATATTACGTTGGATTTCTGGATC
>JAJZUK010000292.1 GCA_021847125.1 Pseudomonadota bacterium
AGAACGAGCCGGGCAGTTCGATCATGCCGGGCAAGGTCAATCCGACCCAGGCCGAGGCGCTGACCATGGTCTGCGCCCAGGTCATGGGCAATGATGTCGCGATCAATATCGGCGGAGCCTCGGGCAACTTCGAACTCAATGTGTTCAAGCCGCTGATCATCCACAATTTCCTGCAAAGCGCGCGCCTGCTGGCCGACGGCGCCTCCAGCTTCGACGCGCATTGCGCGGCGGGCATCGAACCCAGGCGCGAGCGCATCGCGGAGCTGCTCGCGAACTCGCTGATGCTGGTGACCGCGCTCAACCCGCACATCGGCTACGACAAGGCGGCCGAAATCGCCAAACGGGCCCACCAGAACGGCGAAACGCTGCGCGAGGCGGCGCTGGCGCTGGGGCATGTCACGGCGGAGCAGTTCGACGCCTGGGTGCGGCCGGAGGCGATGACGGGAAAGAAATAGAGCGGGGACTTGCTACAATACCGGCCTATGATTCATACACCTCCTGGAAGCAAGCCGGTACCCGGTCCCGAATACCTGCAGAGCGCGCGTTTTATCGATTGCGACAGCGATGCCGTACGCCGCTTCGCTGGGCAGAAGGCAGGCGCTGAAACGACCGACATCGGGCGCGCGGTGAAATTGTTTTACGCGGTGCGCGACGGCGTACGCTACGATCCGTTTTCGATGCGCCTGGAGCCCGGCATCTACGTGGCGAGCCATGTGCTGTCGGCGAAATCGGCGTATTGCATCCCCAAGGCGATCCTGCTTGCCGCCGCGGCGCGCGCGCTGGGCATCCCCGCCGCCATCGGCCTGTCCGACGTGGTCAACCACCTGACCACGGAGAAGCTCAAGGCGCTGATGGGCGGCACGACCTATTTCATGCACCACGGCTATGCGGTGCTCTATCTGGAGGGCCGGTGGGTGAAGGCGGCGCCGGCTTTCAACATCGAATTGTGCACGCGCTTCGGCGTGTTGCCGACCGAGTTCGACGGCCGCGGGGACGCGATCTTCCAGCCCTATGACGCGCAGCAGCGGCGCCATATGGAATACGTCAAGGACCACGGCGTCTGGTCGGATTTTCCGTATGCCAAGGTGGACGCCGATTTCCGCGCGTTTTACCCGGCGAGCGCATTCGGCGGCGGCGATCCCGGCGAGAAATTCGAAGACGGCGTGCGCGTGGCCTAGCCGCGAAAGGCCGTGGTTCGTGGTTCGTTGTTCGTGGGTTGACTACGAACCACGAACCACGAACCACGAACCACGAACAACGAATCTAATCTTCCTCGCGCTCGGCCTTGTGCTGCGACATCAGCTGCTGCTGCATCTGCGCCGGCACCTGCGCGTAATGGCTGAACTCGACCGAGTACGAGCCCTGGCCGCCGGTGATCGAGCGCAGCCGGTTCTGAAAATCAGCCAGTTCCGCCAGCGGCACCTGGCCGGTGGTGCTGATGATGTCGGCCGAGCGCTGCTGCGTGCCTGTGATCTGGCCGCGCTTGGACGCGATTTCGGCGGTCATGTCGCCGACGTAGGCCTCGGGCGCGTCGATGTCGATGTTCACGATAGGCTCGAGCATGATGGGCGCGGCCTTGGAGAATGCGTCGATCACCGCCTTGCGTCCGGCCGAAACGAAAGCGATCTCCTTGGAGTCGACCGCGTGGCTCTTGCCGTCGTACACGATGACCCGCAGATCCTCCACCGGGTAGCCCGCGATCACGCCCGCATCCAGGGCCATGCGCACGCCTTTTTCCACCGCCGGAATGAACACCGTCGGTATCACGCCGCCTTTTACCTGATCGACGAACTCGTAGCCCGCGCCGCGCGGTAGCGGCTCGATCTTGAGGAACACCTCGCCGAACTGGCCGGCGCCGCCGGTCTGTTTCTTGTGCCGGCAATGGCCGTCGGCCTTGCGGCTGATGGTTTCGCGGTAAGGAATGCGCGGCGGCCTGGTATCCAGCTCGAGCTTGTATAGCTGGGTGAGTTTTTCCAGTTTGGTGCGCAGGTGCAGCTCGCCGAGCGCGCGGATCACTGTCTCGTTGGTCGAAGGATGGCGTTCCATGCGAAAGCAGGGATCCTCCAGCTCCAGCTTGTGCAGCACTTCGAACAGGCGCTGCTCGTCGCCTTTCTTCTTCGTCTCCACCGCCAGTCCGTGCATCGGCGCGGGAAATTCCAGCGGCCGCAAATGGATATGGTCCTCGTCGTGGGAATCGTGCAGCACCGCGTCGAACTCGATTTCGTCCACCTTGGAGACGGCGCCGAGGTCGCCCGGAACCAGGGCATCGGTCTCCACATATTCCTTTCCCTGCAGCAGATACAGGTGCGCCACCTTGAACGGCCGCGTGCCGTTGCCGACGAACAGCTGCGCATCGCGCTTGACCGTGCCCTGGTGCACGCGGAACACGCCGAGCTTGCCGACGTAGGGGTCGATGATGACTTTGAACACATGGGCGAGAACGTGCTTGGCCGGATCAGGTTCGGCGTGGAACTCCACCGCGTTCTCGCCTTCGCCCTTGAGGAAGGGCGGTGCGTTGCCTTCCCTGGGGTTGGGCGCGAGCCCGGCGAATATGTCGAGCAATTCGCCGACCCCCGCGCCGTTCCTGGCCGAGACGAAGCACACCGGGATCAGGTGGCCTTCGCGCAGGGCCTTCTCGAACGGCGCGTGCAGTTGTTCCGGATTGATCTCGCCCTGCTCGAGGTAGAGCGCCATCAACGCCTCGTCGACCTCCACCACCTGGTCGACCAGCGCGGCGTGAGCGGCCTTGACCGAGGAAAAATCGGATTCGCCGTCCGGATTGAAAAAACAGTCGACGATGTCCTTGCCGCCGTGGGCGGGCAGATTGATCGGCAGGCATTCCTTGCCGAAGGTTTCCTGGATATTGGCGAGCAGCGCCGGCAGGTTGACGTTCTCGGCGTCTATCTTGTTGATCACGATCATGCGGCACAGCTGGCGCGCCTGCGCCCACTTCATCATGCGCCGCGTGGCGAGTTCGATCCCGGTCTGCGCGTTGATCACCACGGCCGCGGTGTC
>JAJZUK010000293.1 GCA_021847125.1 Pseudomonadota bacterium
GTCGGCGCGCAGGTAGCGGCCGCAATCCCAGTTCTGCGTCTGGCAGATGGCGCGGATCACGGTCCGGAGCGCCTCGGAGGGGCTGCCCGCGCCGTCCAGGCAATGCCCCACCTCCTGCTGCAGCGCCAGCAGCTGCTCGATGCGCTTGCGCTCCGTGACATCGCGGAAAATGCAAATCGCATGCCACTTGGAGTCTATGCTCACCCCGGAAATGGAAACCTCGGTGATGATCTCCGCACCGTCCTTGCGCAGGCCGGCCAGCTCCAGGGTTCTGCCGATGACCGGCCCCTGGCCGGTCCTCCTGAAATCGATGAAATTCCGCTCGAATGCGACGCGATCGCGCACGGGAATGATGAGTTCGTGCAGCTTCTTTCCGCGCGCCTCCTCGCCCTTGTAGCCGAATATCCGCCGCCCGGCCTCGTTCCAGAACGCGATCTCGCCCTTGTTGTCCATCATGATGACGGCGTCCTGGGCGGCGGCGCTGACGACCCGCAGCCGCTCTTCCGCCAGGCTGTGCCGCGCCAGCACCTCGCGCATCATGTACATCGATGCGACGATCAGCAGCGAGAAGCCCAGCCCCATCCAGTCGTCCGCGACCTGAAACACCTCGCTATCCGCAGCGCCGTGCTCCAGGCTGTAGGCGAGGACGCTGCGGAACCACTGCACCAGCAGCGCGCCGGAGAGCAGTATCCAGCCCAGGACCCAGCCGGACAGACGGATATCGGAAAACGCCAGCCCGATTCCCACCAGCAGCAGAAACAATGACGCCAGTTCTATCGATGCCGTCGCACTCATCAGCGAGGGCACCCGCGGGCTGTTCGACAGAATTTCGTGATCACCATAAAAAGAACCGCATCGGCCAAGTCCCCGCATCCGTTGCCCGCGGCCAAATTACACGCTATCCGGCACCTGCGCGTCAAGCGCCGCCACAAGCGCGCAATCAACAGTTGCCGCCCGGGCGCCGCTGAAGTAGCCTAGGGGGGCAATCGTGCGATGTCCCCACCCACGTCGCGCCCGCGAACGCGCCGACCGGTACCGCCTAGGGAGTGTATGCCATGAAACGACGATTACTGATGCTGCTCGCGCTGCTGTGCGCCGCCACGGCGCAGGCCGCGAACGAGGACACGGCGAAATCCGCTTACGACGCGGCCAGGAAGGAGGCGGACCATCGCTACAGCGAGGACCAGAAACTGTGCGCCGACGAGGCCACATCGGCGCGGCGCATGCAATGCTTGCGCGATGCGAAAGAGGAGCACGCCAAGGCGCTGGCTGCCGCCGAGAGCAAGCCGGGCGCAGCGGGCAAATCCAGCCAGAGCGCGGCGCCCTGCGCCGACTGCGGCAAGGTCACCTCGGTCAGGATCAGCGAAAAAGACGGCGAAGGCAGCGCGGTCGGAATGATCGCGGGCGGCGTCGCCGGCGCACTCCTGGGCCGCCAGGTCGGGAAAGGAAGCGGCAGGGATGTGGCCACCATAGCCGGTGCCGCCGGCGGCGCTTACGCGGGCAACAAGATCGAGGGGAAAATGAAAAAGGTCAAGACCTGGTCGGTCGCGGTACGCTTTGACCACGGCGAAGAACGCGTTTTCAATTTCGAACATGATCCGGGATTGGCCGTCGGCGATCCGGTGAAAACCGCCGGCAACAGCGTCGCCCGGCGCTGATTCCGCCGGATAATTCCGCACTACAGCCCTGGAGGGGGACGAAGCATGGGGGGCACGGCCAACAGCGGCGCCTATGCGCCATCGGAGTCCGGCGTCGCCGGCCCGCGCCCATCGCCAAGTGATCCGCAGGCGATACTCCAGGCGTTTCTGGACTACCTGCCCAGCGGGGTGACGCTGTTCGGCCCGGACCTCGGGATGATCGCGTGCAACGCGAAACTCAAAGAACTGCTGGACTTCCCGGACGAACTGTTTGCGCAGGGGCTGCCTTCCCTGCAGACGCTGCTGCGCTTCAACGCCCGGCGCGGCGACTACGGCCCCGGCGATCCCGAGGAAATCGCCGCCGCAGCGCTCGAGCGCGCCAGGGCCATGCAGCCTCATGTGTTCGAACGCGTGCGCCCCAACGGGGTGGTCCTGGAAGTGCGCGGGACCCCGCTGCCCGGCGGCGGATTCGTCACCATCTACACCGACATCACGGCGCGCAAGCAGACGGAAAAAGCGCGGCGCGACAGCGAGGCCGAGCTGCGCCTGCTGACCGACAACGTGCCGGCGATGATCCTGTACGTGGACTGCAGCATGGGCTGCGTGTTCGCCAACAAGCGCTACGCCGATTTTTTCGGTGTAACCGTTGCCGACATCGTCGGCAAACCCCTGCGCGAGATCGTCGGCAGCGCGGCCTACGTGAAGGTGGAAGGCTATTTCGAACGCGCGCTCGAAGGCCATCCGGCCACCTATCAAAGAATCGTGCAGCTCAAGGGCGGCGAACAGCGATGCATAGAGGTCAAGCTCGTGCCACGCGCCGCGGAGAACGGGCGCATCCCCGGCTGCTATTCCATGGCGATCGACATCACCGAGCGGAAACAGGCGGAACAGGCCTTGCGCGACAGCGCGGAGCAATTGCGGATGTTCGCCGACAACGTCCCTTCAATGACCGTTTCCTGGGACGAAAGCCTGCGCTGCCGTTTTGCCAACCGGCGATTCGCCGAATTCTTCGGCTTCAAGGTCGAGAATCTTCCGGGAAGACATGTCAGCGAGGTCATCGGCGGCGCCGCCTTCGGCGAGGTCGAAAGCCAGTTCGCGCAGGTACTGCGCGGGCATCCGGTTACCTATCAAAGGCTGCTCAAGCTCCCGAACGGCGAATCGCGCCACATCGAGATCAAGCTCATGCCGCACGTCGCGAACGACGGAACGATATCCGGCTGTTATGCGGTCACGACCGACATTACCGAACAGCAGCAGGCGGCGGAGCGCATCCAGCACCTCGCCCAGCACGACAGCCTGACCGGCCTGCCGAACCGGCTCCTGTTCAACGACCGCCTGGCGCAGGCGATCATACTCGCCAAGCG
>JAJZUK010000294.1 GCA_021847125.1 Pseudomonadota bacterium
GAGAGCCATCTGCTCGAGGGCAAGCAGGCGATCCCGGACAAGCTGGAGGATCTGCGCTACGGCCAGAGCGTCACCGACGGCTGCATCGGCTGGGAGCAGACCACCGCCGTGCTCGACCGCCTCGCCACCGCCGTCCGCTTGCGGCGCGCCTCGGCTAGACGCTCCTAGACGCCGATCAGGCGGGTGTTGGACAGAGACAGGCGCTCGACCAATATGGCCATGAAGGCGCGGTCGAATTTGTGGCGGCAGACGTCCGAGGCCCGGTCGAGGTCCTCGTTGCGTATGGTGATCACGCGCGACTCGGACAAGGTGACGACATCGGCGGTGCGCGCGCTGCCTCTGTCCCTGGAGATATAGGCCATCTCGCCGAAGCATTCGCCGGCGTTGAGGATATTGAGCAGCTTGCCCTGCTTCATCACTTTGACTTCACCCGAGGCGAGCAGGCAGAAGAAGTCGCCGGTCTGCCCCTCGAACATCAGCGCCTTGCCCGGCTTGCAGTATTCCCAGCTGCTGATGCGCATGACTTCCCACAGTTCGGCGTCGCCGAAATGGGCGAAGAAAGGCAGGTCGCGCAGGATGTTGAATTTCTCGCTGTCGGCAAATGCGTCCTTGTTCTGCGCCGCCTGCTCGCTGCTGATGACCGCGGCGAGGTCGTCGGAGAATTCATCCCAGTTCGGGTAGCGCTGCTCCAACTCCTTCTGCATTGCCCTGCGCACGATCGCGTCCACCGCGGGCGGGACTTCCGGACGCAGGCTCGCCGGCGGCTGCGGCTCGACATTGGTGATCTGGTACATCATGCTGAAGTTGTTGGTCGCCTGGAACGGCAATTGCCCGGTGAGCAGCTGGTACATCACCACGCCGAGCGAGTAGATGTCGGTCTGCAGATTGAGCGGGTGTTCCTTGATCTGCTGCGGCGACATGTACGCGGGCGAACCGATGCCGCTCACCTGCGTCACCATGCTGGTGGTGATCAGCGCGGAGCCGAAATCGGAAATCTTGATGTCGGTCTCGCCGTGCAGCAGGATGTTGGCCGGCTTGATGTCGCGGTGGATCACGCCGGCGCGGTTGGCGAAATCCAGGGCGCGCGTGCACTTGAAAATGATCTCGACGATCCGGTTCACCGGCAGCAGCGCCAGCGGGTTGCAGTGCGGCTCGAGCGTGCCGCCGTCCACGTATTCCATCACCACATAGCTGATGCCTTCGTCCACCACCGCGTCGTAGATCTGCACGATATGCGGGTGCAGGAGCTTGCCGGCGAGCGAGGCTTCGGTGACGAACAGCTTGCGGAACAGCTTGCGGTTCTCGTCGTCGTTGGCAAGCGCGTCCGGGAACACCACCTTGATCGCGACTTCGCGGTTGCCGAAGGGATCGTGGCACAGGTACACCTCGCTGGTCGCGCCTTCCCCGAGCTTTTTGATGACCTGGTACTTGCCGATTTTTTCCATGAGCGCCTAAGTCTTGAGCCTCCTGCGCGCTTGCTTGACCGCGGCGCGCACGCGCGCAGGCGCGGTGCCGCCGACATGGCTGCGGCTCGCGAGCGAGCCTTCGAGCGTTAACACCTTGAACACGTCAGTGCCGATGAGCGGCGAGAACTGGCGCAGCTCATCCAGGCCGAGCGCGGCGAGGTCGCAGCCGCGCGCATCCGCGGCGCGCACCGCACGCGCAACCGCCTCGTGCGCATCGCGAAACGGCAGGCCTTGTTTCACCAGATAGTCGGCGAGATCGGTCGCGGTCGAATGGCCCTCCAGTGCCGCCGCGCGCATCGCGCCCGCGTCGACTTCGATGCCGGCGACCATGTCGGTGAAAATCGCGAGCGTGTCGGAGACCGTGTCGACGCTGTCGAACAGCGGTTCCTTGTCCTCCTGATTATCCTTGTTATAGGCGAGCGGCTGCGCCTTCATCAGCATCAGCAGCGCCATCAGGTGGCCGGCCACGCGCCCGGTCTTGCCGCGCGCGAGTTCGGGCACGTCCGGGTTCTTTTTCTGCGGCATGATCGAGGAGCCGGTGCAGAAGCGGTCGGGCAGCCGGATAAAGCCGTAGCGCGGGCTCATCCACAGCACCAATTCCTCCGACAGGCGCGAGATATGGGTCATGATGAGCGCGGCCGCGGCGCAGAACTCGATGGCGAAGTCGCGGTCCGACACCGCGTCGAGCGAGTTCTCGCACACGCCGTCGAAGCCCAGCGCTTGCGCCACCATGTCGCGATCGATCGGATAGGAGGTGCCGGCGAGCGCGGCTGCGCCCAGCGGCAGCCGGTTCACGCGCTTGCGGCAATCGGCCAGCCGTTCGCGGTCGCGCGCGAGCATTTCGTAGTAGGCCATGAGGTGGTGGCCGAACGTCACCGGCTGCGCTACCTGCAGATGGGTGAAGCCGGGCATCACCGTGCCTGCGTGGCGCTCGGCCTGGCCGAGCAGACTCGCCTGCAATGCCGCGAGCTGGGCGCTGATCGCGTCGATCGCGTCGCGCAGCCACAGGCGCACATCGGTCGCCACCTGGTCGTTGCGCGAGCGCGCGGTGTGCAGGCGCTTGCCGGCGTCGCCGGCGAGCGCGGTGAGGCGGCGTTCGATGTTGAGGTGCACGTCCTCGCTCGCCAGCGACCACTTGAACTTGCCGCCGCGCAGTTCCGCCAGGATGGTGCGCATGCCGGATTCGATTGCGGCGAGGTCGCGCTTGGAGATTACCGCGCAGGCGGCGAGCATGCGCGCGTGCGCGAGCGAGCCGCGGATATCATGCTCGGCCAGGCGTTGGTCGAATGCGACCGAAGCGGTATAGCGCTGCACCCGCTCGGCGACAGGTTCGGCAAAGCGCCCCGACCAGGCGGCACGTGGCCGCGCTTGCTTCTTTGGTGTGTTCTTGCTCATTGCGCTGAATGCAGTCAGAATCGAAAAGGCGGCGCGCATGCGCGCCAATTGATATACATTTTCAAGAGTTTACCCGTGACAAGTATAGAGCAAAACGCGCCGCGGGACTCCCTGCTGGATTTCTGCGGCGCGGCTGTT
>JAJZUK010000295.1 GCA_021847125.1 Pseudomonadota bacterium
GGTCGATTGCATCCAGCACGAAGAGGGCATGCTCGACAAGTTCATCGGCGACGCGATCATGGCCGCGTTCGGCATCCCGGTCGGGCACGAGGACGACGCCGACCGCGCGGTGCGCGCCGCGATCGCAATGCTGCGCGCACTGAAGGCCTGGAACGCGCAGCGCACGGCCGAAGGCAAGGCGCTCGTGGACATGGGCATCGGCCTCAATACCGACATGGTGGTGTCGGGCAATATCGGCTCGAAAAAACGCATGGACTACACCATCATCGGCGACGGCGTGAACCTCGCTTCGCGGCTGGAGTCGGCGTGCAAGCAATACGGCACCCATATCCTGGTGAGCGAATTCACTTACGCCAAGCTGCGCGGAACCTACCGTACGCGCGAGGTCGACCTGGTGGTGGTGAAGGGCAAGACCAAGCCCGTGGCGATCCACGAAATACTGGACTATCACAGCGAAGAGACTTACCCGCATCTGATCGATGCGCTCGGCTATTTCCGCGACGGCCTGGCCAAATACCGCCAAGGCAAATGGAACGACGCGGTAAAGCAATTTTCGGACGTGGTGGCGATGAATCCGGCGGACAAGGCCGCCAAGCTGTATGTCGAACGCTGCCGCCACCTCGCCGAGCACCCCCCCGGCGACGACTGGAACGGCGTGTGGGTGATGCAAAGCAAGTAGGCGCCGCTCCGGCGCCGGGGATTCCCCTGAGCCAGGCACCGCACGGCGTGGCATAAGAATTTGCAGAACGCTCACACGCGCTTCGATTGCCTTCGGACTTTCTCTGAGGTAGATTCGGAGCGTCAGCAACAAGGAGATCAGCCATGAATGCGGGGTTCAAAGCGCTAGCGCGCTGTTCGATCGCTGCGGCGGCGGTGCTGGCCGCTGCCGGGTGTACGCCCTCGGGCGTCAGTTACAGCAAGGACGTGCAGCCGATTCTTGCCAAGAATTGTTCCGAATGCCATTCCCCCGGGAAGGAAGGTTTCGTCGCGAGCGGACTGGATACCACCAGCTACGAGGCGCTGATGCGGGGCGGCAAGTTCGGGCCGCTGGTCAAGCCGGGGGACGCCTTGTCCAGTACGCTCAACATGCTGGTGGAAGGACGCGCGCATGCCTCGCTGCGCATGCCGCATGGCCGCGAGAAGCTCCCGGACAAGGACATCGAAACCCTCAAGGTCTGGGTGAACGAGGGCGCGAAGAACAATTAGCAGCGGAATGCCGGCACAGGGGTGCCGGCCCCTCTGCCGGCGACGGCCCTAAGCGCCGAAGGCGCCGGCGCTTCGCAGTGCATCGATTTCCGGGTCGCCCAGGCCGAGCAGTTCATGCAATACCGCCGCAGTGTGCTCCCCCAGAGCCGGCGACGGGGAGCGTATCGCTCCCGGTGTCGCAGATAGGCGTACCGGTACCCCCACGACGCGCAGCTTGCCCACGCGCGGATGGTCGATCTCGACGAGCGAGCCGCGCGCCTTCACCTGCGCATGCTCGACCACCTGAGCCAGATTGTTGATCGCGCCCACGGGAATCCCGTTCCGCGTCAGCAGCGTCTCCCACTCTTCGTAGCTGCGGCTGAGGAACACCTGTTGCAGCTTTTCGATCAGCGCCGCGCGATTCCGGTTGCGCTCGCCATTGGTGCGAAAGCGCGCATCGTCGGCCAGTTCCGGGCAGCCGATCACGGGGCAGAATATTTTCCACAGCTTCTCGCTGCCCACTGCCAGCGCGAGGTCGCGCGTCTTGGTGCGGAAGGTCTGATAGGGCAGCAGCGCCTTGTAAGCCGTGCCCATGGGACCGGGAATTTCGCCGGTCGCGCAATAGTTTCCTATCATGGTGCCGAGCAGCGCGAGCTGGCCTTCCATCATCGACACGTCGATCGACTGTCCGATGCCGCTCTTTTCCTTCGCGCGCAGGGCGAGCATGATGCCGAACGCGGCATTCATGCCGGCGGTCAGATCGGCGATGGAGACGCCGGCGCGCGCGCCGTGCCCGCCGGCCTCGCCGGTGACGCTGATCATGCCGCTCTCTGCCTGCAGGATCAGGTCGAGCGCGGGGCGGTCGCGGTACGGACCGTCCTGGCCGAAGCCGGAGATCGAGCAGTAGATGATGCCGGGATTGCGCAGCCGCGCGGTTTCGTAGTCCAGCCCCAGGCGCGCAAGCGCGCCGGCGCGGTAGTTCTCCAGCACGACGTCGCAATGCTCGACCAGGCGCAGAAACGTCTCCTTGCCCTCGGGGTTCTTCAGGTCGAGCACCATGCCCTGCTTGTTGCGATGCAGGCTCACGAAATAGTCCGTCTCCCCGCCCGGCAGAGGCGAGCCCCAGGCGCGTGCGATGTCGCCCGGCCCGGGCGGCTCGATCTTGATCACCTGCGCGCCGTAATCGGCGAGCATGGTCGAACAGAACGGTCCGGCGAGCGCATGGCTCAGGTCGAGTACCTTGATCCCTTCCAGCGGTGATTGCATTGCGGTTCCGGCAAGTTTGCGATCAGCCGCATTTTCTCATAACAATCCGCGGGCAAGCGTGCCGATTGCGCGCACAGGTTGGACAAAAGGTCTAGCCAATCGGCCAGATGCGGGGCGCCCGCGGCTGGGGTATGCTCGGTTCCGTTTTACCAATGCGTGCCCAAACCATGAAGATTCTGCTGATCGACGACCATCCCCTGCTCAGGGGAGGCATGCGGTATTTGCTGCGCAGTCTGGACGCCGATCTGGAGATGGACGAGGCCGCCAACAGCGCCCAGGGACTCGAACTCGCGGCCGCGCACAGCTACGACCTCGTGCTGCTCGATCTCAGGATGCCAGGGCTCAACGGCATGGATGCGCTGGCCGCGCTGCGCGCCGTAGTTCCGGACACGCCGCTGGTGGTGCTCTCCGGCGAGGACGATCCGGCCGTCGTGCGCGCCGCGATCGAGGGCGGTGCCATGGGTTTCATTCCGAAGTCGTCGTCGCCGGACGTGCTGATTCAGGCGCTGCGCCTGGTGCTGGCGCAAGGGGTA